>CAZWMY010000042.1:0-29629 GCA_964635025.1 uncultured Desulfobacula sp.
TAACGCCAATCCGGATAAAAAGCATATCATTACCTCCAATGTGGAACACCCGGCCATCAATAATCTGTATAAGCTTTTAAAACGGACAAAAGGATATAAGGTGACCTTTGTTCCGGTGGATAAAAAAGGGCTTCTCAACCTGGATGTCCTTTATAAAAGCCTTTCCCATGATACGGCCATTGTGTCTCTGATGTGGGCCAACAATGAAACCGGGGTTTTGTTTCCCATTGAAGAAATAGCAAAAAAGACCCGGGAAAAAGGCATCCTCTTTCATACCGATGCAGTCCAGGCCGCAGGCAAAGTTCCCATTGACGTCAAAGCAGCAGGGGTGGACATGCTGAGCCTTTCCGGTCATAAAATCCATGCACCCAAAGGAATTGGGGTCCTGTATATCAAAAAAGGACTGAAATTTTCACCCTTTCTTATCGGCGGCCACCAGGAAAAAGGACGCAGGGGTGGAACGGAAAATGCCGTGTCCATCATTGGGCTCGGAAAAGCGGCCGAGCTTGCCAAAGAGCATCTGACCCTTATGGATACAAAGGTCAGGGGGTTGAGGGATTATCTTCAGAATGCGCTTCTTGAAAAGATCCCCAGCTGTTCGGTTAACGGCGATATTGAAAAGCGGCTTCCCAATACACTTTCCATCGGGTTTGATGCCATTGAAGGCGAATCCATCCTTCTCATGCTGGACCGGGAAGGCATCTGCGCCTCATCCGGCTCTGCCTGTACATCCGGGTCCCTTGACCCCTCCCATGTGCTCATGGCCATGGAGGTGCCCTTCAAGTCCGCCCACGGGTCCATCCGGTTTTCTTTGTCCCACTACAATACAAAGGAAGAAATGGATCATGTGATTGCCTCGGTGGTTCCGGTGATCGAAAAATTGAGAGCCATGTCTCCCTTCTGGAAAGACGGCAAAGTCATATGATCACACTTGAGGATGACCACTCCGATCTTGCCCGGGAAATGGAGGAAACATCAGGGGGCGATTTTAATCTCTGCCTGCACTGCAAGACTTGTGCAAACGGCTGTCCTTTTGTGGAAGGCATGGATTATGCTCCCAATAAGATTATCCGCCTCATCCAGCTCGGGATGGAAGATGAGGCCTTAAAAAGCTCCACCATTTGGGTGTGCGTGGGATGCAATACGTGCAGCAGCGGCTGCCCCATGGCCATTGACATCCCGGCGATCATGGACAGCCTAAGGCACAAGGCCCTTGAAAAAGGGGTCAAGATTGCTGAACCGGATATCCTCAGTTTTCATGAGGAAGTCTTGAACACGGTGAGAAAATACGGCAGAACCCATAAGCTTGAGATCATGATGCGGTATAAATTCAGGAAGATGGATCTTTTAAGCGATATGGGGGTTGGCCTCAAAATGCTGAAAAAACGGAAACTGGATTTGATTGCCTCCAGGATTCAGGATAAAAAAGCCATTGATAAAATCTTTAAGAGCAAATGATGCCGGACCCAAACCCGGCAGGCTGAAATTTTCATTTTTCCCCGGGTGTTCCCTGAAAACCTCGGGACATGAAAATACCCTTTCCCTGCTCAAATTCTGTGAATCCGTCAATATAGACCTGATTGAACTTGTGGACTGGAACTGCTGCGGGTCTTCTTCTGCCCACAGCATTGATAAGAAGATCGCCAAATACCTTCCCATGAGAAATCTTTCCCTTGCCCCCAAAGGGATTCCGCTTCTGATTGCCTGTCCGAGCTGTCTCTTGCGGTTGAAATCCACCTATCTAAAAATCAAGTCCGATCCCATTTTAAGACAGGATTATGAAGACTTCTTTGAAACGCCCTTTGATGAAGACCTTGAGATCATCCATTTTTTTGAGATCTTTAACCGGATTGACCTTAAAAATCACATGAAAGATCCGGGCGAAAAATTAAAACACTTGAAGGTTGCCCCCTATTACGGCTGCATGCTCTCCATGCCGCCGGGTTTGAGGTTTGAAAAAAGCCATGTGGGGATCATTGAAAAAAGTCTTACGCAATTGGGGGCGGATATTGTTTCCTATGGCTATGCCAACCGGTGTTGCGGCACCTATCTGTCTGTTGCAAAACCGGATATTGCCAGAAAAGTTGTCAATGAGATCATTTTCAAAGCCATGGAGTCAGGGGCCGAATGTTTGGTCACGGCCTGTTCCATGTGCCATCTCAACCTTGAAATCCGCTGCACCCTTGAAAGCCCCATTCCCATCCTTCATTTTTCCGAGCTGTTGTCTCTGGCTCTTGGCGCCAAAGATCAGAAAAAATGGTTCCCCCGGCATATCGTGGACCCGGTTCCCCTTCTGAAAAAAAGAGGGCTGCTTGCCTGATCCGGCAGAAGACAAAATGAGGGTTTCAGCACCCCGGCAAGAATACGATATCATTGTGGCCGGCGGCGGGGTTACCGGGGCCGGGGTATTTCATGAAGCGGTAAGACGCGGCTATCGAACGCTTCTCGTGGAAGCCAGGGATTTTGCCTGGGGCACGTCCAGCCGGTCCTCCAAGATGGTTCACGGCGGATTAAGATATCTGAAACAAGGAAAATTTCTCCTAACCCGGGCCGCAGTAAAGGAGCGGGAAGATCTTCTGAAATTTTTCCCCGGTCTTGTCACACCCATGAAGTTTATCATGCCTTTGTTTGATCATTACGGACCATCCTGCCTCTCCATGAAAGCCGGGCTTTCCCTTTACAGTTTTCTTGCAGGAGAAAAACAGCACCAGAGTTTTTCAAAGACCGAGGCCCTGGAAAAAATCCCTGGATTAAGGCAGGAAGGGCTATTATCGGCCATGGGGTTCACAGATGCCCAGGTGGACGATGCAAGGCTGGTATTAAGACTGATATTCGATGCCTGTGAAAACGGGGGAGATGCGCTGAATTACTCCAGCGTAATTGGCGTTGAAAGGGATAAAAAGGGGCGGGTGGCAAGAGTTCTCATCAAAGATGAAGCCACCGGAACCGGGCGTGAAATCAAAAGTCCTGTATTGATCAATGCCACAGGCGCTTTTGCAGAAATCCTTCACCCATCTCCCATGAAAGGATTTCATATCCGGCCCTTGCGGGGCAGTCATCTTTTTTTTCCTTCCACCCGAATCCCCTTAACCCAAGTCATCAGCTTTATGCATCCTGCAGATTTACGGCCGGTGTTTCTTTTCCCCTGGGAAGGGGTGATGGTGCTTGGCACAACCGATGTGGATCATGATGCCGGGCTCATGTCAGAACCGAGAATTTCAAAACAGGAGGCGGATTATCTTATGGAAGGCGTGAATCATGTCCTTCCGGGGATGAAGCTCAGTTTTTCGGACTGCATTTCCTCCATGGCCGGGATACGGCCGGTGCTGAGCCAAAAAAAAACGGCTGCCTCCAAGGAATCAAGAGAACATGTGGTCTGGCAGGACAAGGGGCTTATCACGGTGACCGGCGGAAAGCTCACCACCTTCCGGCTTCTGGCCCGGGATGCGCTCAAAGCGGCAAGGCCTTTTCTGCCTGCAAAACCAATCGGCCCCCCGGTAAATCATGAACCAAAGCCTCCCTTGAACCGGTTCTCATCGGACAAGGTTTCAGGACGCACGGTTGAAAGAATCATCGGGCATTATGGCCTTAAGCCTGCTTTTGAAATCCTGAACCAGGATGAGCCTTTTTTATCACAGGTTGATCATACACCTGCCGTCTGGGCTGAGATCCGCCACGCTGCCGAACATGAGGACATTCATCATCTGTCGGATCTTATGCTCCGCCGGGTCAGGATCGGTCTTCTTCTTCCACAGGGCGGGGTTCATCTCCTGGATCGGGTGGAAACCATCTGCCGTCCCTTTCTTTTGTGGGACAAGGAGCAATGGGAAAAAGAAAAAAAAGACTATGCAAATCTCTGGCAGACCTGTTATTCTCCGCCATGATAACCGTTAAGGAGCCCTGAATGTGAAAGAAGAAACCCTTCTTGCCATAGACTGCGGAACCCAGAGCCTGAGAGCGATTCTTTTTTCAAAGACCGGGGATATGCTCTCCTGCGCAAAAATAGAATATAACCCCTATGTTTCCCCTTTCCCGGGCTGGGCTGAACAGGACCCGGAACTCTATTGGAACAGCCTTGTCAAAGCCTGCAGAAAGCTTGAAGCAGAAGCACCGCAACTGTTTGCCGCCGTTGCCGGGGTAGGGGTTAGTACCCAGCGCGCCAGCATGGTCAATGTGGATAAATCGGGAAGCCCGCTCCGTCCGGCCTTGCTGTGGCTGGACCAGAGGCGGGCAAAGCCGTTTTGGGCCCAGACATGGCCCCTTTCTACCGGATTGAAATTCGCAGGGCTTCAAAACAAGATCAACGATATCCAGACCCAGGGCAAATGCAGTTGGATCATGCAGAACCAGCCGGATATCTGGGAAAAGACCTTTAAATACCTCCAGGTGTCAGGGTTCTTAAACCATCGGCTTACCGGCGAATTTACAGATTCCACTGCCTCCCAGATTGGTCATATCCCCTTTAATTATAAAACCCAGGCATGGGCCGGTCCCTGGCAATTATCCCGATGGTTGTTTCCTGTTGAAAAAGAAAAACTGCCAACCCTCATCAAACCTGGCGAACTCCTGGGCAGGGTCACGGAACAGGCCTCCCTGCTTTGCGGGATCAAAAAAGGAACCCCTGTTGTGGCCTGCGGGTCGGACAAGGGATGCGAAACCCTGGGGGCAGGGGTGATTTCCCCGAAAACCGCCAGTTTGAGCTTTGGCACCACGGCAACGGTTCAGACCGTGTCCAAGACCTATCTGGAAGTCATTCCCTATATGCCGCCGTATCCGTCGCCGGTGTCCGGGTTTTATAATCCTGAGGTCGAGATCTTCCGGGGGTTCTGGATGATATCCTGGTTTAAAAAGGAATTTGCCCGGAAAGAAGTGGAAGAAGCTGAAATACTCGGCATTCCGGCAGAAGAAATCCTGAACCGCTGTCTTGAAAGGACATCACCAGGCGCCATGGGTCTTGTGGTGCAGCCCTATTGGGGAGCCGGGCTGGGCCTTCCCCATGCCAAGGGCGCCATGATCGGGTTCGGGGATATCCACACCAAGGACCATATCTACCGGGCTGTGATTGAAGGTCTGGGATTCGGTCTTTATGAAGGTCTGGAGAAAATTGAGAAAAAAACAAAGATCAAAATCGAAAAGGCCGCCGTATCCGGGGGTGCTTCCCAGAGCGATGAAATCTGCCGGATCATGGCCGATATCATCAATCTTCCCATGATCAAGGGCCAAACCCATGAAACCTCCGGCCTTGGGGCAGCCATCCTTACGGCAAAGGGTCTTGGCTGGTATCAAACCCTTGAAGAGACTGTGGATCAAATGGTCCATGTTGAAAAAATATTTGAGCCGGACCCTGCCGCCGTCCATATTTATCAGGCGCTTTATTCAAAGGTGTATTCAAAGATGTATGCCGCACTCAAACCCTTGTATTCAGAAATCAGGAACATCACAGGATATCCGGAATGACGACTCAGGATAAACATCACTGGCAGCCCCCCTGGCTGGAGAAAGCGCCTGAACCGGGCAGTTTCCGGTCCATATTTAAATGGGGAGCAAAAGATAGATTCAAACACCCGAACCAGGGATTTTTAAGGGCCATTGCAGATGAACTGGGACTAACAGACGCCGATTTCAAACAGCCCGTCCGTCTTGGGGACAAGATTGTTGGAAACCGGCCAGGTATGTCCATCCCGCCTGAAGATGCTGCTGTGTTTGAATCCATTGTCGGTCCTGAAAATCTTTTTTCAAATACCTATGAAAGACTCAGGGCTGCCACGGGCAAATCCATGGAAGACATCCTGAACCTGAGAGATGAACGGATCGAAAATATTCCGGATCTGGTGCTTCACCCGAAAAACCGGGAGGATATTGAAAAAATCGTCCGGGTCTGCCATGAAAAAAGAATCCCGCTTCATGTAATGGGCGGCGGCAGCTCCGTTACCCAGGGGCTTGCCTGTCCCAAAGGCGGTGTCACCCTGGTCATGACCACCCACATGAACCAGGTTATGGAATTCAATGAAACCAACCAGACCATTACCGTGGAACCAGGACTCATGGGACCGGCCTACGAGGATATGCTCAACAGGGCCCCGGAAGTGTTCAAGGCAAAAAGAGCATACACCGGCGGCCATTTCCCCCAGAGTTTTGAGTTTTCATCCGTGGGCGGCTGGGTGGTGACCTTAGGCTCTGGCCAGGCCTCTTCCTATTACGGCGATGCCGGGGATCTGGTTGTGGCCCAGGAGTATGTCACGCCCACAGGATTTTTTAAAACTCTCAATTTTCCCGCCACTGCCACAGGCCCAAAACTCAACGACATCATGAAAGGCTCGGAAGGGTGTTTCGGCGTTCTCACATCCATTACCATGAGGATTTTTCCATATTTCCCGGATGCTGCCAGACCCTTTGCCTTTATGTTCCCCGATTTTAAAAAAGCCCTGGCTGCCGCCCGCAGCATATGCCAGGCCGGGTGCGGCATGCCTGCCATCCTCAGGATATCCGATCCTGAAGAAACCGATATCGCCATGAAAATCTACGGGCTTGAAGGAACCTTGCCGGATCGGTTTATGAGATCAAAGGGTCTTGCCCCCATGTCCCGGTGCCTTGTCATGGGTCAAACCGAAGGCGAAACATCTTATTCAAAAAATCTTTTCAAACAGATCAGGAAAATTGCCAGATCATACAAGGGGTTTTATCTCACCGGATATCCCATGAAAAAATGGTATGCCGGACGGTTTTCAGATCCCTATATGCGGGACAGCCTCAACGATTTCGGGGTCCTCATCGATACCCTGGAAGCAGGCGTGACCTGGGACCATGTGGAAAATCTTTACCAGGGCGTCAGAGCCCATGTGAAACAGCATCCCGGAATGATCCTTATGACCCATGCCTCCCATTTTTATGCCCAGGGCACCAACCTCTATTTCATTTTTATCACAAAAATGATGAATCTCTCCGAATTCAAGGCCTTTCAGAAGGGTGTCATTGAAAAAATCATGGAACATCGCGGCTCTTTAAGCCACCACCACGGTGTTGGCCGGATGCTGGCCCCGTTCATGGAAAAACATCTCGGTAAAAAACAGATGGATGTACTCCGGGCCATAAAAAGTGAGTTCGACCCCCATAATATCATGAATCCTGGTGCCCTAGGGCTGAAAAATGAACGGTATTGAATGACCTAAGGTTTTCAATTCTTCATGGCCTTCAGGCGCTTCATGGTAAAAAAACAAAATCGCAAGATTCGGGTGGAAAAAATGACCTGGTATGTCTATACTGTGTCTGTAACCTATGAGGATAAAACAGATGACAGAAAAAATAGAAATAAACCCGTTATGGTCACAAGATTATGAAACCGTTGAAAAAGCGATTCATTTCATAGAAGAAAATTATGACACCCGGCCTTCCCTTGCCCATATTGCCGCATCAGTAAACTTAAGCGAATTTCATTTTCAAAAGCTTTTTTCAAGATGGGTGGGCATCAGCCCCAAACGGTTCCTCCAATACCTGACAAAAGAATATGCCAAAAAACTTCTGGACGATTCGAAAAATATCCTGGATGCAACCTATGATGCCGGGTTGTCCAGTCCGGGCCGTCTCCATGATCTTTTCATCCATTGTGAGGCGGTTACGCCGGGTGAATATAAAACCAGGGGAGAGGGGCTTGAAATTATCTACGGATTTTCCCCTTCGCCCTTTGGCGACTGCATGATTGCCCATACCTCAAGGGGAATCTGTGCCCTGAAGTTTATCCGGGGCAACACGATAAAGGAACTTGAAGATCATCTCCGTACACAATGGCCAAAAGCGTCTCTAACAATGAACAATTCTGCCGTAAAAAGCCTGGCGCGGTTTGTTTTCCCCTTTGACGATCAATGGGCCGGCGCCCCGCTTCATCTTTATATCAAAGGCACCAATTTCCAGATCAAGGTCTGGGAGGCACTCACAAAAATACCCCTCGGCAGCACGGTCACCTATGAAGATATTGCAAGACACATCGGTCTTCCCAAGGCCGTAAGAGCCGTGGGCACCGCTGTCGGCAAAAATCCCATTCCTTTTTTGATTCCCTGTCACCGGGTGATCCGGAAAATGGGAGAATTCGGCAATTACGGAGAAGGCCCGGACCGGAAAAAAGCCTTGTTCGGCTGGGAAGCAGCTAAAAAAGAAGCATTGAATCAGAAACCCGGAGTGAGAATATGAGCCTTTTTGATAACGGCAGGCAGGTTTTAAATCACCTTGAAACCTATTATAAAGAAAGCATTGGAAAAGAAAAAAAAGTCATCCGCCAACAGAGTATCAAAACCCTTCATCAAGAATTAAACCTTGCCGTCCATCTTCAAAACGGGGATCTTAAAGGCCAGCGCCTGGATGAATTTTTAAAAATTTATCTTGATAATACCACCCGGCTCCACCATCCGGGGTATCTTGCCCACCAGGTGGGGATTCCCCATCTCACCGGCGCCTTAGGTTCTCTCATCGACGGGTTTACCAACAATGCCATGTCCATATATGAAATGGGTCCGGCCGCCGCCGCCATTGAGTTTTTTATGATCAATGTGCTTCTTGAAAAAATCGGCTGGGCACCCATGCCGGTGGAGATTGAAACCCGGCTGACCTATCCCCATGGGGCAGGCATATTGACCCATGGCGGTTCCCTTGCCAATATGACGGCGCTTTTGGCTGCAAGAAATCGTCTGGACCCGACCCTCCGGGAAAACGGTGTCCCGTCTGATCTTGTTCTTCTTGCGCCCGAGTCCTCCCATTATTCCATTGCAAAGGCCTCCGGGATCATCGGGATCGGGGAAAAAAATGTATACCCCCTTGCAACCGACGACCAGGGCCGGGTTCTGGTTTCAAAACTTAACGATTCGTTTCAGGCAGCCAAGACCAAAGGACGACGTATTGTGGCCCTGGTGGCCAATGCCTGCGCCACCGGTACAGGGCTTTACGACCCCATCAATGAGATCGGAGATTTTTGCAATGAAAAAAGCATTTGGTTTCATGTGGATGGTGCCCATGGCGGAGCTGCGCTTTTTTCCGCCACAAATAAAAAGCTTTTGGCCGGTATTCACAAGGCCGACTCCATGATCATCGACGCCCATAAGATGCTCCGGACCCCGACGGTGTGTGCGGCCTTACTCGTGAAAGACGCTGTTGCCCTGGATGAAAATTTTCAAAACAAGGCCAGTTATCTTTTTCATGAAAAAAAGAACCCTGGATTTGATTTTCTGGGGCAGGGCATGGAATGCACAAAAGCAGGCCTTGGATTAAGGTTTTTCATGACCCTGGCTGCCTTGGGTGAAAAAAATATTGAAGCTTATATTGATGAAACCTATGCCCTTGCAAAAGATGCCTTTGATTACATCAGCACCCAGCCTGATTTTGAAGTGCCTGTAAAGCCTGAATCCAATATTCTGTGTTTCCGGCTGAAGGCTTCCGATGATGCCCGGATGATACAGGTAAGAGACCGCCTGATTGATGAAGGCTCTTTTTATCTTTCTTCTACGGAATTGAATGGTAAACGATATCTTCGCATGGTCATCATGAATCCGGAAACAAAGCTGCATCATATCAAAGATCTGATCTTGACCATCCGGAAGATGGCAACCGGCTGATTTCTTTTTTAAGGCTTCCTGCCTGATTGAAAATAGGTTTTGACTCGGCTTTTTTCCTGATGTATAGTGAATCCGAATTTGGATACTCATACAGGCAGTCCCTCATCTGACAGCGGATTCAAATAAAAGCTTCGCAAATTAAATATCAAAAACCCCCGGTTGTTTTCAGTATGAAAGGAACAGCTATGAAGGATCAATCCTCTCAGGTATTTCTGCAACGGGCAAGGGTGATCAATCTCATCCGAACCATGGTATTTATCTGCATCATAATTGCACTTTTTTACTCTCTTGCAGCAGTCGTGTATTCAACAAAGGTCATCTACAAGGTAAAACTCAATTATGCCGTTATCCTTGAGCAGTTTGGCGGAACACGCCGGGCAGTAACCGAGGTTGGCTGGCATTTCAGGCTTCCGTTTTTTACCAGTCTTGAACGGGTGGTACCGCTGATGAATCAAAATCTTTATCTTGGCGGAAGCACTGCCCCCATCAAAATCATCTCCCAGGAAAACGTGGCGCTCTGGACTTCGGCGTCCATGACATTCAAAATAACGGATTTAAAAGTCTGGGGAATTGAAAATCTCTCTCCTGAACTTCTTCTCCAGGGAGATTTTGACGGCATCGCCAAGGACACCCTGCAGGCTCAGGAAGTCAACAAACTCATCAGCGAAAGAGAAAAAATAAAAGAAATTATTTTTGAGGCCCTGAAAAACCGGCCCATCAACAAGGATGGCCCCACCATTGAACGAAAATACGGCATTGAGGTCGTCAGTTTTGTTCTTAATGAAACCCGGTTCGGGGATAAGCTCGTAGAAGCCACGGAAGAGAAAAAGCGGCGCCAGTTGATCGCTGAGGCAGAAAATTATGCTGCCGACCAGGAGGCAGAACGAACCAGAAAGCTATATAAAGCCTATCTTGACGGTATCCAAGCCCTTCACACCGCCCTTGGCGGATCAGATAAAAAAGGGGTAAATCCGGCTCTGTTTGAATTTCTTTCCCAGCAGAAATGGGCTACAGCCTATGAGAAAAATGAATCCGGCCAGAAAACCTTTGTTCTCCATGGTGCCGGATTTCCGCCGAACATAACCCTGCCGGATATACCCAGTGAAAAGGAAAAACCCGCAAAAGAAACAGATGGTAAAAAAGCAGGTGCTTCATCAACCGAGCCTGCCCTGCCGTTGCAGCAGAAGAATTGACCAGGGTGATCAAGAATGGCATATCGAACAACCAAAGAGAAAACCTTTATCCGGCTTCCGGAAGAAGCCATAAAAAAAATTGAAAGCCTTGTGACTTCATGGAGTCATGATACCAAAGCCTTTGTCCGGTCCCGCCTGAACCAGTATAAACCGCCCCATGCCGTGATTTTATTCGCAAAAGAATTCTTTTTCCTTTTGTTTTTCATGAAAATCCGAACAAGAAAAATGAATGTATTGAACAATCCTGAAATACTAATGGACTGGAAAAAACGGTTTTTATACTCAGGAGAAACCAATCCGGGAGCATCCTGGAACAGGATCATTGAAAAGGAGCTGACAAAGGCGGAATATCATTATCTGATTGCCGTTCTGGATAAAGAGCTGACGGATTTTCATGTCCCTTTTGAACTGGAGGATATTTTTAACAAGATATACCGGGCTCACATCCGAAAAGAGCATATTGAAGACCCGGATGTTCCCAAAGCTCCTATTCTCATTGTAGAAGGCAGTTCCGGCAGCGGTAAGAGCGCAACCGTCAGGGAAGCCCTTGAAAAAGTGGTGTTCAGAAATGAAGTCATCCCCATGATTGACTGGAAAAAGAAAAAAGAGGAAATTCTTGCAAGCCACAGCCTGTTTACAAGCCTTGAAGAGGTTGATCCTGAATTTGCCATGAAGATCGCAAGAAAAAGAAAACAGGCCTTTTACAACCGTCTTTCCCGAATCCCGATTTTAAGGTCTGTTTTTAAAAAACGGATCATGAACAACCTGACCCATTTTGAGGAAAGGGGCATCACGGTTGATTCCTCCACCATTACGCCCAATGATTACCAGACTGCTCTCTCAGGGGAGCCGGGCAATTATTTTAAACGGGCCATGGGTCATCCCAAAGTTACCACCATCCGCCACATCGAAGAGGCCCATTCCGCCTTTGGAAAATCGGAAAGCACATACGGCGGCGGCGGAGTTGAAAGACAGCAACGGACCCTTATCGATACATCCAATATTGTGCTGGATGAAATCATCGATGGGCGGCGGGATTGTTTTATCATTGCCACCACGGACCAGACCCACCGGTTTGATTCTGCCATATACCGGAGGTTTGTGGAAAAAGGGCGGATCATTGATATTTCCAAATACTGGATGAATGCTGAAAACTTAAAAAAAATCATTGTTCTTGAAATCCGGCGGCACCAGATTCCCACCCTTTACACAGAGGACTGCGCCAAACTGGATAAAGCGGCTGAAAAAATATATGCCATATTTAAGGAAAGAAGCCTTAAAATAAGTCCGGCCTATGTCAGAAAACTCATTGAATCCATCATCCATATCCGGGGCGATTTTCTCCCTGAATTTCTCGACAACAGCATCCTGATCCGAAGTGCTTTTGAACTGGTGGCCAAAAACGTTTACGGAGAATTGTACGGTAAGGTGGTGGACCGAATGGACCGAACGGTTCAATGGGATGAATATGTAGGCGGGATTAAGGACAAATTTTCAGAAATGGCCAATAATTGTTTTTCTTACGGCATCAGCGAGGATAAGGGGGTGGTGCTGACCGGTCCTCCCGGCAGCGGAAAAACCTTTCTGGTCCGGACCTGGCTGTCCTCTAATTTACGGGTCCATGATATTGCCACAAGCCCATCCGCCCTTCAGGACCCTTCCAGCCCGGTCCACGGCGCTGTTTCCAATCTTGAAAAAGTCTATGATATTGCCAAGATGATCGCTCCCACCATCATCTTTTTTGATGAAGGAGATGCCCTGGCCCCGAGAAGAAGTACCACCGGCGGGCAGCCGTCTGACGCATTGACCAATAAATTTTTAAATATTATTGATGGCGAAATTCCTCTCAACAAGGTGTTTACCGTTCTGACCACCAACCGCCTCGATATCCTGGACCCGGCCCTGATCCGTTCAAAACGCTTAAAGACCCTTGAAATATCAGGACATATGCGACAAAAGGATATCTTTGACATTATTAAAAAACAATTTGAATCCCTTCCCCACAAACAGGAATTTGAAATTGAGAAAATCATTGAAACGGCCCAGGGCATCTGCAATACCCCGGCAGATTATTCTTCTTTTACTGAAAAAGCCATTGCCCTTTGCAGCACGGAATATAAGGTGCTGTTAAAACTCCGGCAGCTTAAAACCTCAACCTCTCAGGAAAAATTCGATTTTATCAAACTGAATTTTAAGACCATCATGGGGATCTTGGAGGCTGTCAAAGCCCCGCCCCTGATCAAATCGAAAATCAAACAGGATATTAAAAATTTTGTTGAGCATTATGATCAGATCCTTTCCAATGTGGACCATATCACCTCGGAACAGGATTATCCCATGGTGGAAGCCCATCTGGAATCGGCCCGGCGGGAAATATCCCAGAGCCCGGTCAGAAAAGGCACGGTCCAGCTCAACGAATTTCTGGAAACCGAACTGAGCAAGGAGCCCCAGGTGGGATTTATCATTGGTGCCGGGGCCAATGATGTCACAGGCATGCTTCTGCCCATCGCCACAAGTCTGACCGGCCGGGTGGAAGGCTCACCCATCATCGTTACCGGTGCGGTTGCCTCGTCTTCATCCAATATGGCCGAAATGGACATGGCGGTTCAGATGACCAAACAGTCTGCCCAGGAAGCCCTGACCATGGTTAAAAATTATATTCAGGAGCTGGCTCCGGATTACAGCATCCCCTGGATTTTTGGAGATTTTCTCCAGCGGTATTCCCTTCACCACCAGCTTTTATCTGCCTCCTACAATGTCGGCGGGCCTTCTGCAGGGTATGCCCTTGCCCTGAACACTCTTTCAGCTCTGTTAAGGATTCCCTTGTGCATTGATTTCGGGATTACGGGAGCCCCATGGACCAAGGGGGTCAGAAAAGATGAGGTGGGCGGGTCCGTTATTATCGGCGGGCATAGAAAAAAAACCGAAAAGGTATTGCTGTATCTTCGACGAATGTATATGCCGCTGCAGAACTACAAGGACCTTGAGCCTGAATTTCTCATCGGATACTGGATGCGGAACAAAGATATCATTGCAGTTACCCATTTTGCCGATCTTATCCCGGAAGTTCTCTTTCTTGACGAAGCCCACAGCCTGCAGCTTGAAAACCTTATTGAAATGAGGATCAAGCTGAAAAGCCAAAAATACTCAGCAGCCGAAAGGACCCCTCTTCTCAAGGAGAATATCATAGAGACAAAAAAGAAAATGAGAGCCCGGGCCGAAAAAGAAATTCTCAACCGGGTGAACGCCGTCCGAAGATACCTGATGGACCCGGAACGGGAACTCTATATCTCCCATGAACAGATATTCAAACACTATATGGAAAATTAGCGGGCTTATTTTATCAGAAAATGGCTGAGAGATTGATTTCAGAGCGTTTGCCCGATGTACTGGAATTATCGGAAAGATAAATCATATCAGGCTGGAAACAATACAGCCGGGATTTGAATTTTTCGAGAAAAAACCGTTTGTTTTCAAGGATCTGAGGACCGAATATCTGTTTTAAAAAACTGAATTTCAAGACATATTTCTGAACAACCCTAAGGTGGATCTCCATTTTTGAGATTGCCTCAATCCTGCCCGACATCTGGAATCCGAAAATTAAATCCATTCTGTCCGAATCCTGGAAAATAGAAGCAGATACCGGCCTTTGATCTTCTGCATCCTGAATATGCCTTGAATTTTCATTGGAAAAAAAATAGAACCCGTTTTCATGGAATACAAAATAAACCGGGGATGACCAGGGCATATCATTCCGGCACACCGAAAGGGTCATGACCCTTGTTTCATTGATCAGGCGCTTTGCCTTTTCCATCTGTTGCGGTTCCATCTTATAATTTTATATGGGTTGACTTTATCTTTGTCAATCTTTAATAATCTTATAAGAGAGCCCGTTTAAAAGGCCCTATGGCTTTTTTAAAAAAAATCAGAAGCCGGGTTTTCAATTGAACTGGTATGTACAGGTATCAAAAAAGGAATCTAAAAAGTGGAACCTGATGAAGAATTTGTTGTCTTGGTGGACGAAGCCGACAGAAAAATCGGCATTGAAAAAAAAGCCTCTGTCCATTCGTCGGTAACGCCTTTGCACCGGGCCTTTTCACTTTTTCTCTTCAATTCGAAAAAAGAGCTGTTATTGCAGCAGCGGTCAAAATTAAAAAAAACCTGGCCCGGCACATGGTCAAATTCCTGCTGCGGCCACCCCCTGCCGGATGAATCCTATGAAAAAGCTGTCCATAGAAGGGCATGCTTTGAGCTGGGGATTGACTTGCAAACCGTTACCAAGGCGTTTGACTACCAATACTGCTTTTCAAAGGACGGGGTCATGGAAAATGAGATCTGCCCGGTTTATATCGGGTTCTATAATGGCAACGTGCAACCTCATCCTGATGAAGTTCAGGCAATTCAATGGATAAAATGGGAGGACTGGGTTGAAAAAACCCTCCGACACCCTGAGCTTTATTCCCCCTGGTGTGTGGAAGAAACAGTTCTTCTCGCGTCGGATAAAAAATTTTTAGAATTTATCCTTTTACCATCCGGATCATAAGCTCTTTTTTTTGAGTGTCATATATGGCATATTTGGATTCTTCAAAATCATCCCGTGAAAACCCGATGCTGCCGACATTCAATAGATATTTCCTGTCATCACCCAGCTGAATGATACAGTTTTCCATGATCCGCCTGCGGTAAAAATTTTTGTCTTTATAGGTAATCAACACCAGCTCATGGGTATGGCCTGTGAAAAACACCTGCTTGTCCGAATTATTGAAAATGGATTTCAAATAATAATCCGTGACATCATGGATATAGGTGGTGATTTTATCCGGGGGCGTGCCATGGACAAAATGACAGTTTTCAAGCTCTAAATAGGCAGGCATGTTTTCAAGATATCGGACGGATGTATTGGAAAGCGCAGCAATATTATCCAGGAGCGGCTGCTTGATACTTTTGGGGAAAAGTTCAAGATATTCCGGGTTAAACATGGCGAGCTCATGGTTCCCCCGAACAGAAACAACTTTTTTTGACATCAAAAGCCGGATGGTTTCTTCGGGCCGGCTTCCATATCCGATAATATCACCCAGACAGATATAGTGATCCACCCCATATTTTTCCATGTCGGCAAAAACTGCCAGCATCTTTGAATATGAGCTGTGAACATCTGAAAAAACACCTATTTTCATATTAAAACCTTAATTTTTAAAAAAAGAACAGGCTCTATAATAAGGCGTGATCAGGATAAGTAAACTATGAAATTTTATTCATTCTGCCGGTGTCCGGCCAGAATTTTGGCCATGATGGAGCCGACTCCCCCCTGTAGAGTTTTCTCAATAAAGGATCGCTTGATGACTTCATAAAAAGCGGTTGCAGCAGGGGAAAGGGGAACATTTTTTGAAAACCCCAGGCTGACGTCTAAAAACAGCTTTGTGTCTTTTAATTTGTGCATGGCGATTTTCTTTTCTTTAACATACCGTTCAACCGATGGCTTTACAAGAAAAGAAATTCCTTCTCCTCTCTCCACGAGGTCAATGATAAGCTCGGTATTGTTGGATTCCATAAAAACATTGGGAGAGATCTTATGCTTTTTATATAGATCTGTAATTTTTTGTCTTGTTCCCGAACCTATCCCTTTCAGGATCAGCGGTTCCTGGGCAATGTCGGGGAATTCCAATTCTTTTTTTTTTGCCAGGGGATGGGTTACAGACAGTATGACCACAATTTCTTCCTGGCTGAAGGGGATAAATTGCAGCCGTGAATCGTTCACATCCATCTGAGCCACCACGATCACCTCATTTTTAAAATCCCTTAGGCTGTTGATCATGGCCATGGAGCTGCCTTCTTCAAGGATGATTTTTATATTGGGATAGGCCCTGTGAAACACCGACATGATGGACGGCATGATATGTTTGGCATAGGCTTTTGTGCAACCGATTTCCAAAAGCCCCTGATTCAGTTCCTTAATTTGTGCCAACGTCGTTTCTACTTCATCTTCGATGCTGAAAATTCTCTCGGCTTTTTCAAACAATATTTTCCCTACATGGGTCAGGCCGAACTCTCTTCCCTTCCTTCTGAACAATTTCATATCGTAAAAATTTTCAAACAATTTGATCTGGGCGGTTACGGCAGGCTGGGAAATACAGAGTTTTTCAGCGGCAATGGTATAGCTTGAATATTTTGCAACATAGAAGAAAGCCCTTAATTGATTTAAATTAATCATGATCCTCAACCCCTGACGATCTTGTTTTCTAAGGGATACCGGTATTATAAGAAAATCTTATAATACACATCATTTTATATGAATTGACAGTTTTTTTGTCAAGCCATATTACTGAGCTCAGATACTTGCTTTCTTGATTTGATATCCGGGTCTGCCTCTGCACGTTGGCGGCTTCTATCTTTACCCTCCTTTTCTTTTTTCTGCAAGTATGGTTCGGTGTCAGGTTTTTGTTTGGTTTTTTTTAACACTTAATTTTTTAATTGGAGGTAAAAATGGCTGACAAGAGTTTTCCTAATCCCCACGAGATAGAAGCAATCCCCGGAACAGAAGGATGGGAGAGGATGTATCCCTATCATTATCTTTTTACGACAAAAGATAAGGAACGTGAAGCATATGAAAATAACATGTTCTGGTTCAATGATGCCTTGCATTACCCCGAGCCCATGTATCCTTTTGACATCATCTGGGATGAAGCCTGGTTTCTGGCCTTGTCCCAGTTCAATACAAGAATTTTCATGATCCCGCCGGTTTACGGGGTGGATCACAGAATCATCAACGGCAATGTCTATATCACGCCCGTTCCGGTCACTGATCCTGAAGAAGTTCAAAAAAGAGTTCCCCTGTTCATGGAAAGAGCAGGGTATTATTTTGAAAACTGGGATAAACTCCATGATCAATGGGAAAAGAAAATGAAAGGGGTCATTTCAGAGCTTGAAAATCTTCAAATCCCCACCCTGCCTGCCATGGAAGATATCTCCGTCGTTAAAAACGGGCTTGGAACTTCATCCGGATATGAATTGATTAAAAATTACGACAAGCTCATCGATCTTGGGATTCGCTGCTGGCAATATCATTTTGAATTCCTCAACCTCGGCTATGCCTCCTATGTTATTTTTGTTGATTTCTGCACCAAGGCCTTCCCGGATATTCCTTTGCAGAAAATCACCCAGATGGTTGCAGGTATTGATGTTATCCTGTACCGGCCGGATGAGGAACTTAAAAAACTTGCCAAACTGGCGGTTGAATTCAACCTTACATCCCAGATCGGAAACGATACCAAGGATGTGAAAGATGTCATGGCATCTCTCCAGGGATCTGAAAACGGTAAAAAATGGGTCAGCGCCTTTGATCAGGCAAAAAATCCATGGTTTAATATTTCAACCGGGACCGGATGGTATCACCAGGACATTTCCTGGAACGACAATCTGAATATCCCCTTAAGTTCCATCCGGATCTATATTGAAAAACTAAAATCCGGCCATACCATTGACCGCCCCATGGAAGCCGTCAAAGAAGAGCGCAAACGACTGATCACCGAATACAGAGGCCTTTTGAAAACCGATGAAGACCGAAAAACCTTTGATCAGCTTCACGGCACTGCAGAACTGGTGTTCCCCTATGTTGAAAACCATATGTTCTATGTTGAGCACTGGTTCCATTCCGTGTTCTGGAATAAAATGAGGGAAGTCGCCGCTATCATGACGGAACACAAATTTCTGAAAGGCGCTGAAGATATCTGGTTTCTGTCCAGAAGTGAAATAAAAGAAGCCTTGTGGGATCTGGTTACTGCATGGGCCACCGGAACAAAGGGCTATGGTCCGCTTCACTGGCCTGAAGAAATCACCTGGAGAAAAGGCGTATATAAGATATTTAAAGAGCATCGCCCCCTTCCGGCCCTTGGAACCCCGCCTGAAGTGATTGCAGAACCGTTTACCATCGTCCTCTGGGGCGTGACCAATGAAAGCATGGCAGCCTGGGCAAAATTAAAGGAAATCGGAGACCCGGATAAGGTCAATGAGATCGAAGGGTTTGCCGGATCTCCCGGTGTGGTGGAAGGCATTGCACGGGTCTGTCGCTCTGTTGAGGATATCGGTCAGCTCAAGGAAGGTGAAATTCTTGTGGCACCGACCACCTCCCCTTCATGGGCACCGGTCTTCCAGAAAATCAAAGGGGTTATTACCGATGTCGGCGGTATCATGAGCCATGCTGCCATTGTCTGTCGTGAATACGGCATGCCTGCTGTTGTCGGCACAGGCCAGGCAACCACCATCATCAAATCCGGCATGAAAATCAAACTGAACGGCGATACCGGAAGAATTTATATCGAAAGGTAAGTTGCTATCATGGAAAAACGATCTGACTATGTCCTCTGGTTTGAAGAATGTGATTTGGGCTCCATTCCTCTGGTGGGCGGTAAAAACGCCAGTCTCGGAGAACTCTTAAAAGCCGAAATCCCGGTTCCTCCCGGTTTTGCCATAACAACCAATGCCTACAGGCTTTTTTTAGAACAGGGCGGTATCCGAAAGGAAATCTATAAAATCCTGGAAGGCGTTAAGGCCGATGATATGGATTCCGGTGAAACATCAAGCAAAGCCATCCGGGCTCTGATTGAAAAGACGCCGGTGAGCGATGACCTTCAGGATTATATTGGTGAATTTTACAGAAGGCTGTCCAAAAGATGCTATGTTCCAGCCGTTCCTGCAGCAGTACGATCCAGTGCGACCGCTGAAGACCTCCCGGGTGCCAGTTTTGCAGGGCAGCAGGACACCTTTCTCTGGATCAGGGGCATGGATGGAATTCTCACCCATGTGAAAAAATGCTGGTCAAGTCTTTTTACCTCAAGAGCAATCTATTACCGGGCAAAAATGGGATTTCCCCATGAAAAGGTGGAAATCTCTGTAGGTGTTCAGAAAATGGCCAATGCGTGGACTGCCGGTGTCATGTTTACATTGAATCCTGCTACCGGGGATCGGTCCACCATTGCCATCGATGCAAACTGGGGATTTGGAGAAAGTGTTGTCAGCGGAGAATGCACTCCGGACAATTTTATTATCAACAAGATCACAGATGAGGTCATTAAAAAAACAGTTTCTCATAAGACCATCCTGTTTACGCGTAACACGGAAACCCATTCTGTCATAAGACAGGAGGTTCCTTCTGAAAGAGCGGATATTCAGTGTGTTGTGGATAAGGACGCCATAGAACTTGCAAAAATCGGCAAACGGATTGAAAAGCATTATGGAAAGGCCATGGACATTGAATGGGCCATTGACAAGGATACGCCTGTCCAGGCAAAAATATTGATTCTGCAAAGCAGGCCGGAGACGGTATGGAGCGATAAAAAAGTGGAGCCCATCATGGCTTCCCGGTCATCGGCCCTGGAACACATCTGTGCCGGGCTTGTTGCCGGAAGAAAATTAAAGCATTGATTTAAAATTTAATTTTGTTTAACCGCCAGGCCCTGAAATTTCAGGGCCTGGTAAAAAATATAAACCAGTGCGCATCGCGCAGGCAACCCTATTCTTGCGTCAACAGGGGGGCAACTGAAAAGGAGAAAAAAACCATGAAAGACATGAGAGATTTTATTGCAATCTGTGAAGAAAAAGGTCTTTTGAAACGTATCACGGCAGAAGTTGACACGAATCTGGAACTGTCTCACATTGCAAAACTGAACGAAGAGGCCCAGGGCCCGGCCCTGTTGTTTGAAAATTGCAAAGGCTATAAGACACCGGTTCTGACAAGCGCCGCCACCACGGTTCAAAGACTTGCCATTATCATGGGTGAGCCTGAAAACTCAAGTCTTACAGACCTTTATAACGCCTGGGCGGAAAAAGCAAAAACCCCCATCCCGCCCGTGTTTGTAGATAAATCAAAAGCACCCTGCAAGCAAAACATCATGATGGGAGATGATGTGGACCTGAACAAATTCCCCATTCCCCATTATTATCCTTTGGATGGCGGAAAATATTATGGAACCGCCCATTTTATCATCACAAAAGATCCTGATACCGGATGGGTCAATCTGGGGACATACAGAAGTCAGCTTCTGGGCAAAGATAAAATCGGTACTCAGTTTATCAAAGGCAAACATGCGGACATCATGCTTAAAAAATACCAGGCCCTTAAAAAACCCATGCCGTGCGCCTCGGTTTCCGGTTGTGACCCCCTGCTGTTTATCCTCGGCGCTGCCCGTGTCGGCGCATTCACCAGTGAATATGATGTGGCCGGCGCCTTCCGTGGGGAAGCCGTCGAAGTGGTTAAAGGTGAAGTGGTTGATCTGCCCGTTCCGGCCCATGCAGAAATGATTGTAGAAGGCTTTTGTGATGCTGATAAATTTATGCAGGAAGGACCATTCGGCGAATATACCGGGTATTATTCAGGCGTTGGGACTGACCCGAGAAATTTTATTGATGTCAAATGCGTGACTTACAGAAACAACCCGATTCACTGGGGAACAACGGTTGGCCGTGCCGTAACCGATTCTCACATGGTTATGGCATTGTCTTATGGTGCAACGCTGTGGCAGCAGCTCAATGAAATGAATATCCCGGGTCTGAAAAACTGTTATTGCCCGCCGGAAGGCGCAGGCAGATTCCTTGCCATCATTTCCATGAAACAAATGTATCCCGGACATGTCGACCAGGTACTGACGGCAGCCATTTCCACGGAAATGGGCGCATATGGGCTCAAAACCGTGATTGTGGTTGATGAAGACATTGATTCCTGGGATATCCCGAGAGTCATGTATGCCATGAGTTTCAGATTCCAGCCCAATCGCTGCCAGGTCATCAAAAGAGGCCGGTCCACCCCGCTTGACCCTTCTTTGCCCATCAATGCAAGATGGATCACCGGAAGGCTTCTCATGGATTGTACGATCCCCTACGAATGGGATCCAAAACCAATCCAGATCAAACTCGACCCTGCCATGGTTGCCAGGGTTAAAGAAAGATGGTCTGAACTCGGACTTAAATGAAAGGAGATATTGTGAAACCCATTCGATATACAAAAGCAATGACCGATGAGTTTGTCCGTGACGGATACTGGACCCAGGAGACCTTTTACGATTTCTGGGAAAAGAATGCAAAAGAAATACCGAACCAGGAAGCTTTGGTTGATTCAAAATACAGACTGACGTGGAAACAGGCAGTGGAACTGGCAGATGCCATGGCCATCTCTTTTGTGGAGATGGGGATTGAAAAACATTCCAGGGTCATCATCCAGTCACCCAACAGTGTGTATGGCTTCCTTGCCAGAATCGCCTGTGAAAGGGCAGGGCTGATTTCCCTGACCGTTTATCCATATTTGAGAAAAACAGAGCTGACTTATATGGTGGACAGGACCAAGGCCTCTGCCGTCATTATTCTTCATACATACAACAAATTTAATTATCTTGAAATGTATGAAGATCTCCAGAAGGATTTTCCCCATCTGAAGAATATCCTTCTCTTTGATGATATCGTTCCCCAGGGAGCGCCGGCAGGGACTTATTCTTTGACTGCCATGGTTGAAAAAAGAGTGCATCTGCCCATTGACAAATCAGTCCTTGCCAAAAGACGGCTGGATGCAATCGAGAATATTGCCATCCTCACCACGACTTCCGGCACCACGGGAATACCGAAACTGGTTGAGTGGCCGGCTGCACCCCGTATCTGCACCTCCAAAGGCCGGGTGGATATCTGGAGCCTGACCAAGGATGATATTACCATGGCCATTGCGCCCCATGCAGGCGGGGCTGCTGGGACTCTCACCTATTTTGCCGCTCCCATAGCAGGAGCCAAAACCGTGATGCTGGAAGAGTTTTCTCCGGAAGCCGCACTTGCTTTGATTGAAAAGGAAAAAGCCACAGCCATCGGTGTTGTTCCCACCCATCTCATCCGCATGCTGGAAGCAGATGTATCAAAATATGATCTGAGCTCCTTAAGGTTTATCCGCTCTGCCGGCGGGTATCTGCCGCCCCAGGTGGCAGAGGAAGCGGAAGCTGCCTTTGGCGCTTCCATTACCAGCGATCTTGGGACCCAGGACATGGGCTCTGTATCCGGATGCCGTGTGGAAGATTCCAAGGATCTGCGGCGAAGGACCGTGGGCAGAATGCTGCCGGGCAACAAAGTAAGGCTTGCCAACCAGGAAAACAGGGCATTGAATGTTCCGGACGGCGAACCCGGCATCCTCTATTTCCGCGGGCCCCATGCACCGGCCGGTTACTACAGGGATGAAGAGCTGACCTCCACGGTATTTGACAAGGACGGCTGGACCACCACCGAAGACATTGTCAAATTTGACCAGGGATGTCTCTGGATTCTCGGCCGTGCCAAAGACATGGTCATCCGCGGCGGACAGAACATTTATCCGGCTGAAGTGGAAGGTCTTTTGAGCGACCACCCGGCCATCGGCTCTGTTGCCATTGTCGGATATCCGGACAAGGAAATGGGGGAACGCTGTGCTGCCTATGTCATTCCAAAGGCAGGCATGACCTTTACCTTTAAAGACATGGTAAGCCACTTGAAAGCCAAGGAAATTGCCATGTTCAAGCTGCCCGAGCATCTGGAGATCGTTACGGAATTCCCGACCGTCGGGGATTCCGGAAAAATCAACAAGGAAACCTTGAAAAAAGATATCCGGAAAAGACTGGGTCTGGCATAACCCCTAAAGCATGCGGCAGGGATGATCCCAAAAAAGCGTTGTCCCTGCTGCAATGTTTTATCATAGGCAAAAAATATGAATACACCCAAAACCGTTTTAATCATTTCCACCCTGGATACCAAAAGGGAAGAAACCCGGTATCTGAAATACAAATTTAAGGAAATTGATGTTCTGCCCCTGCTCATGGACCTTTCCATGCGAGGAAAGGAAGCATCCCGGGCAGAATTGACCCCTGCCCATGTGGCTACTGCCGGCGGCAGCTCCATTGAGGAAATCAATCTGTCAAAAGAGCGCTCCACCATCACCAATATTATTATTGACGGGGCATCCAAAATTGCCAAGGATCTGTATGCGGCCGGAAAGATTCATGGGGTCATGGCCATTGGCGGGTCCACCGGGTCCCTTATGGCCACGGATGTTATGCGGTCTTTGCCCTTTGGTATCCCCAAATTGATGATTTCTTCCACCGCAGCTCTCCCCGGACTGTCCACCAAATATATCGGCACCGGAGACATTCTTTTGTTTCATTCCGTCATTGAAATCAGCGGAGTGACGGATATGCTCAAAAACGTCATGGACAGGGCCTGCTATGCCATGAAAGGCATGATCAAATATGTCAGCAATAATCTGGCGGCCAGCGATAAAAAAACCATTGCCATGACCATGCTGGGACCATGTGAGCAATGTGCCAGCACGGTTCGGGCAAGCCTTGAAAAACAAGGGTATCAGATCACCGGGTTTTCTGCAGCCGGTGTGGGCGACCGGGCCATGGAAAAAATGATTGCCGAAGGGTTTTTCCAGGGCGTCATTGATCTTGCGCCAGGCGGTGTGGGTGAGCATTATTTCGGCTATATGAGGGATGGCGGCCCGACCCGGCTTGAATCTGCAGGATTGAAAGGCATCCCCCAGATCATCTCCACCTGTTCGGTAAACCATATGACGCCGTCCCGGTCCAAATATAAAAAAGAATTTTTAGAGCGGCGCAAATATGATCTGGATAAATACCGGACCTGGATCAGGCTTTCCACGGATGAGCTCAAACAGGTGGCAGGCGAATTTGCAAGAAAGCTTAACAATGCCAAAGCCCCTGTAAAAATCATGGTTCCTCTTAAAGGCTGGTCCTCTGTGGATGCAAAGGGAAATCCGACCTATGACCCTGAAGAAGACAAAATTTTTGTGGACACATTGAAAACCCTTTTGGATTCAAAAATAGAGATTATTGAAATAGACGCCAATATGGAAGATCCTTTGTTCAGTGAACGGGTTATACAGACCGCCATGGAAATTTTTTAATAAAAAGGTCCGGACCTGTTCACAAACCAGGGGAATGTGATACAACCAAGAAAAGCGGAGAAAAAGAAATGATTGTCAAAAACTGGATGCGTAAAAATCCTGAAACCATTTCAAGTGATCTGACAGCAAAAGAAGCCATGCAGCTTTTTGAAGAAAAAAAAGTTCCCTTTATGGCTGTGGTGGACAACAATAAATTCAGAGGTCTTCTTGCACGGCGGGACTTGAGGGAAGCGGCATCCTGGGCAATTTCAACCCAGGATATCCATGAAGTTCAATTTTTTAACGAAAGATTGAAAGTCAAAGATGTCATGGTTAGAAAACCGGTTACCCTTTCCGTTACGGATACGGTTGAAACCGCTATTCAAAAAGGTAAACCGTTCGGCAGGAATTTTTTACCGGTCATGGATGGCGAAAAGCTTGTGGGAACCTTGTCCAACAGGGATTTTACCAGGGCCCTGAGCCAGCTTTTGGGCGAAGACCAGGGGCTTCATGGTGTTTCCATTGAATTGACTGAAGATCCCAAAATGACCATCCGTAAAATCCTTGAGGATATTTTCATAATGGGCCTTGAGATCAAAGGCCTTTTTACACTGAAAGATGCAGATTCCGGAAAAACCCGCTTGATTATCCGGTTTGAAGCCAAATGTTTTAAACGGATTGTCTCGTTGATCCGGGAAAAAGGGTATCATCTGGTGGAAACGGTCAAACACGAGAATAATGTTTAATTGGACAATATTAAGGAGACATCTATGACAAAACGATTGATCGTAGGGATAGCCGGAGCAAGCGGTGTGATCTATGGCGTAAGGATGCTCGAGGTTCTTAAAAACAGGGGTATTGAAACCCATCTGATTATTTCCGAGGCAGGAAAACTCAATATCAGGATAGAAACAGACTATGACGTGGATGAAGTTCTTGCCATGGCCGATGTCACCTATAACAACAAACAGATAGCCGCATCGGTGGCCAGCGGTTCTTTTCAGACCATGGGCATGGTGGTGGCACCCTGCACGGTGAAGACCCTGTCCGGGATCGCCAATTCCTATAATGAAAATCTTCTCATCCGGGCAGCCGATGTCCAGCTCAAGGAAAAACGGAAACTGGCCCTCATGTTCCGGGAAACCCCGCTTCATGTCGGACATTTAAGGCTTCTCACCCTGGCTGCGGAAATGGGTGCCCATATTGTTCCGCCGGTCCCGGCTTTTTATCACCATCCCAAAACCATTGATGATATCATCAACCAGTCCGTGGGAAAAGTTCTGGATTATATCGGCATCGAGCATGACCTTTTCAAACGCTGGGATAATTCGGAATTGGAAAAGCTTTCTAATCCTTCCCCATCGGAAAAGTCAGGCAAAAAGGAAGCCAATAAGGTCATTGCCATGAAATAACAACGAGCAAGGAGGAGCCGCTCCATGGTGCTTCAGCCCAAGTGCAAAATCACTGTCATCAAACGGTCCTTAAACAAGGACATCATTGATGCGTATATGAGCCCGGAAATGAAAAATCACACTCTTTGCAGCAAGGTCAAGGAGGGGGATGAATTTTTGATCTATTCTGAGTGGGACATGCCGGAAAATTTTTGCCCCTGGGCCTGGGCCGATATCAGGCAGGATATCCTGGCCATTAGCAACGGTGCACAATTTCCCTGGATAGGCCAAAAAGGAGTGACCATTTCCGGGTGTACGGACTGGTTTCGGCCGGTTCTTTTCAAGATTGAAAAGCTTTAGGGATTTCAGTGCTGGAAAAAGAAAAGCTTATATTTGATCTGATTCTGTTTGATCTTGAAGGGACCCTGGTGGATTTTCAATGGCGCCTTGCCGAGGCTGTCAGGGAAATTCTTCCTGTTCTTTCCGCCTCCGGGATTGATACCGGAAAATACAGCACCTCCCCAAGCTATGCCGATCTGTTCAATACCACCCGGGATCTGACCCGGAACTGGGACACCCAAAAATCCGCCCTGTTGTTTGAACAACTGGGGGTCATTTATGACAAATATGATCAGGATGCCTTAAGTCGCTGGACCCCCTACCCGGATACCCTTCCCTTGCTTGAAAAACTTGCCAAAGCCGGATACCGGATGGGTGTGGTCAGCAACTGCGGGGCTTTTGCCGCAAATAGTGTGCTGGCCCGGTTTAATCTGACCGGCTATTTTGAGATTATTCTGTCAAGAAATGATGTCTCCTATATCAAACCCTCTCCTGAAAGTCTGATCCTGGCCCTCGAAAAACTCTGCGTTACACCGGACAAAGCACTCTTTATCGGTGATTCCGTCAATGATATCCTGGCTGCCCATGTCATCTCCATGCCGTCCTGTTTTCTTTTGGGCGGAGAAAGCCGTGTGACCGGAGAGGACGCAGGCATGGCCACATTTACGATATCTTCTTTGTCAGACCTTACCCATATTTTGATTCAGTAATCCACCGATGAAAAATAACCCTGCCGGCAGCCTCAGACCTGTTTTTTAGTCAACCACTCCGCTGATCAGGCAGGGCTGGGCCATGGCCTTTTGCAATTCTGCTCCTGATGTATTGCCCCCGCTCATTTGAACCGCTACTTTCTTACCCTTTAGCCGGTTCCGGATCTTTATGGCCGCCCTCAGACAGGCAGACCCAGCCCCTTCAGCGAGATTCCGGGTATGATGCGCGGCAAGTGCGATTCCCTGGTATAATTCTTCCTCTGTCAGCAGCACAAAATCATCAAGCGCATCTTTGTATAAGGAAAACGGCACCTCATAGGCCGTGCCGGTGGCGACCCCGCCGGCAAAGGTTGTATTGGGTGCGGTGACTATTTTTTTCTGTTTCCAGGACAGATAGGCGGCGCTGGAGGCTTCAGCCTGGACACCGATAATGGAGATGTCCGGGCGAATCTGTTTCAGCACGGTGATTGCCGCAGCCGCTTCGCTGCCGGCCCCGATGGGAATAATCATGACATCCAGATCCGGAACCATTTCAAGAATTTCCAAAAATTCCGTACCCACGCCATTGATCAGCCCGGCCTCGTTTGCCGGGTGAACAAAATAAAGACCCCGCTCTTTAACCAATTCTGCCACTTTTTTGCCGGACTCTTCAAAATCCTTGCCATATTCAATCAGCTCGGCACCGGTATCCTTAATGCTTTGAATCTTCAGGGGGTTGGAGTTTTCAGGAACAACAACAACGGCCATCAAATCAAAGAGTTTTGCACTGGTGGCCACAGATGTGCCATGATTGCCTGTTGAATAGGTGATAACCCCCTTTGTTCCTTCCAGGCTCAGGTGATGCATGAGATTGATTCCCCCCCGTATTTTAAATGTTCCGGTGGGGTGATGGTTTTCATGCTTGATAAATACCTCTGCACCGACAAGGCGATCCAGACTTGGATAGCGGCGCAGTGGAGTGGGGATAAGAAATTTTCTCAATATCTCCCTTGCGCCAAGAACATTTGATAAAGATATCTGCTCACGGTTTTTCTTCATGACCTTCATGCGCTTCATGGTTATGGGAGTTAAGTTGTGATGGCTCATTTACACTATTTGCCGGTTGCTGCACTCGGACCAGGGCTTAATGTTTTTGATGATCTCACTTCGCGTCTGCTCTAAAAGAATCTCCCCTGGAGTGATTGGTTTCAGATTGTTCATTCTTGTTTAATAACGTATGACATGACTAAGGTCAACCCTGATTTCAGTTGTAACAGATGATGTAATGAACGATTGACAAGCATGGAATTCCTGAACATAATACTAGAGTTTTATTCTTAACACATTCAGGAGTTTGAGGATACCAAACCGGTCACGGGTTTAAAAAATAAGGGGGAGAAGGCAATGGTTAAACAATCGCTGCAAGGGCTGGGGATATTCATTGGAATTGTTTTCTTTTTCATGGGCTGCGGGGATAAAATCAAGCCCGGAACCACAGAACCAGGTACGGCATCATCCATAAAAGCAGGTGTGGCTGTGGCTGAGGTCAGCACCCAACCTTTTGTTTATGAGGCCGTGGGCACGATTACGGCAAAATCCGTCAGCACCCTGTCCGGCAAAATCATGGGCACGGTCAAGTCGGTGAATGTCCGGGAAGGAAGCCGGGTCAAGCAGGGTGATGTCCTGGTGGTCCTGGACAAGCGTCAGGTTGAATCAGGGCTGCGCCAGAGCGAGGCAGGGTTGTCCGAAGCGTCTAAGGCAGTGACTGCCGCGGCTTCTGCAAGGAGTGCGGCAGAGGCGGGCGCGAAGCTCGCTGAAGCCACTTTTAAACGATATCAAAAACTTTTAAAGGAAGAATCCGCCACCCAGCAGGAATTTGATGAGGTTGAGGCCCGTCACAGGCAGGCCCAGGCGGCCCTGGCCCAGGCAGACGCCATGCTGTCTGCGGCAAAATCGCGGGTTCAGCAGGCCGAGGCAGGCGTTTCTTTGGCCGGTATTTCGGAAAAGGACGCCACGATTCTTGCCCCCTATGATGGGATTGTCACCGCCAAGATGATCAATGCCGGAGATCTGGCCTCACCCGGAACTCCCTTGCTCACGTTGGAGAAAACCGGGGGCTTCCAGGCGGAACTGGTCATCCCCGAGCATCATATCGAGGCTGTCCGGGTGGGCCAGACCATGGAGATCAGTATCCCGGCCCAGGCTGATTTCCCTCCCATCAAAGGGGTTGTGGAAACCATATCCCCCATGGCTGATGCAAGAAGCCGGTCGTTTACGGTCAAGGTGATTCTTCCTGAAAATCCTCTGCTTCGCTCGGGGATGTTCGCCAGGGTCAATATCCCGGTGGGCCAGGGCGGCATGCTCCTGATTCCGGAGTCGGCTGTGGTGACCCAGGGCCAGCTGACAGGCTATTTCCTGGTGGATGAAGGCTCCATTGCAAGATTTCGACTCATGAGGACCGGACGGACATTCGGGGATAAAATCGAAATCATCTCCGGCATGAAACCCGGCATCC
>CAZWMY010000043.1:0-28547 GCA_964635025.1 uncultured Desulfobacula sp.
ATTATCAATATGCAAATTTTGCCAATGTTGTGACTTCCATGGAATTTGAGCGAATATTGTCAGCTACAGGTCCCACCATGGGCCATGTCACAACATTCCCCAAATTGCCGCTGAATCCCAAAAAGAAACAAGACAAACTTCTGGCGGAAAAACGCAAAGACCCCAAGAAAATTGCCTGGTTTCAATGCGTTGGGTCAAGAGATATCAATAAATGTGATAACGCTTACTGTTCTTCGGTCTGCTGCATGTATGCCGTCAAAGAAGCCATCGTAGCAAAGGAACATGCCGGGGGTGATCTGGAATGCTCTATTTTCTTTATGGACATGAGAACACCGGGAAAAGAATTTGAAAAATATTATGAAAATGCAAAAGAAAAGCACGGCATCAAATTCATCCGCTCCAGGGTCCATTCCGTCACAGAAGATACAGATACCCATGATCTGAATATCCGGTATGTGGATGAAAAAGGTCAGATCATAGATGACACTTATGATATGATCGTGCTTTCCGTTGGGCTTGAAATTACAAAAGAGACCAAGGAGTTTGCCCAAAAACTCGGTATTGAGCTGACACCTTCAGGGTTTTGTAAAACCAGTTCATTTGAACCGGTTACAAGCTCCAGGGATGGCATCTATGTGTCTGGTGTCTTCAATAAACCTAAAGACATCCCTGAATCCGTTCTGGATGCCAGCGCAGCAGCCTCTGCTGCCGGTGATGCACTCAGTGCGGCACGGAATACCCTGACAAAAGCAGTTGAAAAAATACCTGAAATCAATGTCATCGGTGATCGGCCGAAAATCGGTGTCTTTATCTGTGATTGCGGGTCGAATATCAAAGGGGTTGTGGATTGCGCTGGTGTTACCGAATATGCAAAAAGCCTTCCCTATGTCGACTTCACAGAAGAAGCCATGTATGCCTGCAGCCAGGATGCCCAGAGCAAGATGGTGGAACACATCAAGGAAAAAGGCCTCAATCGTATTGTTCTGGCTGCCTGTACACCCAAGACCCATGAACCGTTATTTCAGGAAACCCTTGCTAATGCCGGATTGAACAAATATTTGTTTGAAATGACCAATATCCGGAATCATAATTCCTGGGTTCATAAAAACAATCCAGAGATTGCCACGCAAAAAGCCAAGGATCTTGTCCGGATGGCCGTGGCCAAAGCTGCCCTGTCTGAACCCCTGAAAGAAGAGAAGATCAATGTAAATGATACGGTCATGGTTATCGGCGGGGGCTTGGCTGGCATGACCTCTGCAAAAAGCCTTGCATTGCAGGGCTATAAAACCCATATCATTGAGAAAAAAGACAGACTTGGCGGTGAGGCCCATAAATTATATAAAACCGCCCAGGGAGAAGATGTTGCGAGCAATCTCGATCAATTGATAAAAGAGATTGAGCAAAATGAAAACATCACTGTTCATTGCAATACGACTCTTGAAGGGGTGGACGGATTTGTCGGCAATTTTAAATCCACTCTGAAAACCAATGATACGCCGTTTGAGCTTGAATATGGCATTGCCGTGCTTGCAACGGGCGCCAAAGCCTTTGTCCCGACGGAATATGAGTATGGAAAAGATGAGCGCATCATTACCTCTCTTGATCTGGATAAAATGTTCAAGGAAAATGATGCCAAGCTTGATAAAATAAATTCTGCCGTATTTATTCAGTGTGTGGGATCAAGACAGCCGGATCGTCCTTACTGCTCAAGGGTTTGCTGCACACATTCCGTAGATAACGCCATAGAATTAAAAAAACGAAAACCGGATATGGATGTTTTTATCATTTACCGGGATATCCGGACCTATGGAGAAAGAGAGCTTTTATACAAAAAAGCAAGGGAACTGGGCGTTATTTTTATCCGGTATGAACAGGATCAAAAACCGGTTGTTCGAGTCGATAAAGAAAAGCTTTTTATTTCCCTCAACGATCATGTATTAAACCAGCCCGTTGAGATTGAAACCGATCTTTTGACCCTGGCAACCGCCATCATACCCAGAAGAGATGAGAGATTGGCCAATTTCTTTAAAGTCCCCTTAAATGATGAAGGGTTCTTTGTAGAAAAACATGCAAAGCTCGGACCTGCTGAATTTGCAACCAGCGGTGTATTTGTCTGTGGTTCCGGTCATTATCCGAAACCGGTGAATGAAGCCATTACACAGGGAAGAGCAGCTGCATCCAAGGCCCTCACCCTTCTTGCCAAAAAAGATAATTTATTTACCAGCGGCACCATAGCTAGTGTTGATCCGATGAAATGCAGTCAGTGCGGTGTTTGCGTATCCATCTGCCCCTATTCCGCCCCCAGATTTGCAACAGAAGGCCGGTTTGCAGGCAGAGCCGAAGTGAATACCGTTCTCTGCAAAGGATGCGGACTCTGCGTGGCCTCATGCCGATCAGGAGCCCTGCATTTAAGAGGATTTGATACCAATCAGATTTTTTCACAGATATTTGCCCTGGGTGAAGTCGTTTAAAGGAGATACATCATAATGAATGATCAAAATATTAAAATTGTCAGCTTTCTCTGCAACTGGTGCAGTTATGGCGCAGCAGATCTTGCAGGGGTCAGCAGGATGGAATATCCGGCTGATATCCGGGTGATCCGGATTCCATGCACCGGCAGAATGACACCCAAATTCATTCTTTCCGCATTCAGAGAAGGAGCCGATGCCATATGGGTATCCGGCTGACACCCGGGTGAATGCCATTACCTGGAAGGTAATTATTATGCACGAAGAAAATTTGCACTCATGGGAAATCTTTTGGAGCACATGGGTATTGAAAAAGACAGAATTCACTTTTCATGGATTTCATCAGCCGAAGCCACCAAATTTGTAGATGTTGTAAAAGAAATTTCAAATAAAGTTCGGGCACTCGGGCCAAATACAAAACTCGTAAAGGACTATAATTAATAAAGGTAAGTTTATGGATACCTGTACAAAGAAAATCAGGGAAATTGCTTCTCAACTCCTGGAAAAAAAGGAAGTTGAAAAAGTGATCGGTTTTTCAAAAGGAACCATTCCCATGGCAACAAGTCCTATTACCATAGCATCAAAACAGGATACGGAAAAACTTGTTTTTAATTCTACATGCGGACTTAATCTTGCCAATTATATCAGACAGCAAAAAGGTAAAATTGCCGTCATTGCCAAAGGCTGTGACGCCAGGAATATTGTGACTCATATTGTCGAAAATCAGGTGAAACGAGATCAGATTTATATCATTGGCGTGCCTTGCAAAGGCATGATTGATAAATCAAAAATCAAAGCCCTGTTTGAAGATGAGATTATTAAATTTGATGAGGATGGGGACATCTTAAATGTTGAATCTTCATCAAAAAAAGAAAAACTCAATAAAAAGGATTATTTAAGGCATAACTGTAGTCTTTGTCAGCATCGAAACCCTGTGGTTTATGATGTTTTGGCAGGTGACCTTGTCAAAGAACAGGTGATTGATGCCCCCTACCCGGATGTTGAAAAAATTGCAGCCTTGGATTCAGATGCAAGATGGGCACATTTCCAGGATTTGACAAAGAACTGCATCCGGTGTTACGCCTGCCGGAACGCCTGCCCCTTATGCTATTGCCCCACCTGTTTTGTTGATGAATCCGGACCCCAGTGGGTAGGCAAAGGCCAGGATAAAACCGATGTCAATACCTTCCATTTTTTGCGGGCATTTCATTGTGCGGGCCGGTGTACGGATTGCGGGGCCTGCGTTGAAGCCTGCCCCATGGATATAAATGTCAGGGATTTTACACGAAAACTGAACAAGGATTCCTTGGATATGTTTGGATGGGAAGCAGGGCTTGATCTTACAAAACGGCCACCCTTGGACGCATTCAGTCCGGATGATCCCAATGATTTTATCAAATAAAATAAAAAGGGTTGATAATGAGATTTATAACAATTGATAAAAAGAACTGGGCCAAAGGGATTGAAAAATCCAGGGAAACCTTTAGGCTTTTCGGCCCGGTCAAAGATAAAAACGGGTCCTTTATAAGGGATCTTGGAAAAGACATGCTGCCCGACATGACCAGCAATGATTCGGTTATGTCTGTCAAATCAGTATTGTTCCCGCAATCTGAAAAAATACTTTTCACCTCGCTTGATGAGGCAAAAGAAGACCACCACATCATGAAAAGGACTGCTTTTGATTCAAAACCAAGAGCGGTTGTGGGAATCCGGCCTTATGATGCAAAAGCGGTGGAGCTGGTAAAAATGAATTTTGATACAGCTGATTACCGTGACCCATACTGGTGTGATGCCTATGATGCCACAACCTTTATAGGCGTAGGCATTAACAAGCCCGGCCCGTTTGATTTTTCAACCTCAACCGGAACCGGACCTTTCTCAGAAACCGGTCTGGATGTTCTCATGGCTGATCTGGACAATGCTTATCTTGCAAAAGTTTTGACAGATAAAGGCGAGTTATTTATAAAAGCCTGCGGGTTTGATAAGGTTGCCGATGAAAAAGAAAGCCTGGCTTTATTTGATATTTTAAGAAAGGAAGCTGAAAAGAACATCACCTCCCACATCGACAGCAACAAACTAAAAAATAAAACCGTTCTTGAACTTCATGAAGCACCTTTCTGGGAAGATATTGCATTTTCCTGCATCAATTGCGGGACTTGCACCTATGTTTGCCCAACCTGCTGGTGTTTTGACATTCAGGACGAGGCTAAAAAAAAATCTTCAAACCGGTTCAGAAACTGGGATACCTGTATGTCTCCTTTGTTTACCCGACATGCAACCGGACACAACCCAAGGGACAGCAAAACCCAGAGGGTCAGACAACGGTTCATGCATAAATTAAAATATTTTCTGGATAAATACGATCAGGGACTCATGTGTGTCGGATGTGGCCGGTGTGTGAAAAGCTGTCCGGTCAATATCGATATTCGTGAGGTGTGTAAGACAATGAACTCATATGAAAAAAACAATTAGCGAACAAAGGAGGAAACATGGAAAACCCCTATCTGCCTTATCCGGTTCGCATTGATAATATTGAAATTGCAACTGAAGATAAGTCGTTAAAGACATTCAAATTCGTTTTCCTTAACCCGGAAGATGAAAAAAAATTCTCATATCAGGCTGGCCAGTTTGCCGAACTTTCTATCCCCGGCATAGGAGAAATCCCCATTGGGATTGCATCCTCTCCCGTGGAGAAGGGATTTGTCAAATTTACGGTTTTCAGAACCGGCGTGGTAACCTCCCATCTGCACAATATGAAAGTCGGAGATATCATGGGCATCAGGGGCCCCCTGGGCAATTGGTATCCATGGGATAAGCTTGAAAATAAAAATGTGGTCATTATCGGCGGGGGATTTGCATTTACAACCTTGCGGTCATCCATCATCTATATGCTTGATCCGGCCAACCGGAAAAAATTCAAAAATATTGATGTTGTCTATGGGGCAAGATCCCCTGGAATGCTCTTATACAGAGAAGAGCTGTATGAATGGGAAAAAAGAGATGACATCAATATGCATATTACCGTTGACGGCACCAACGACCCGACCTGGAAATATCATAAAGGATTTGTGCCTCAGATTGTCGAGCAGAACGCCCCAAAGGCGGATGAAAACACCTATGCCATTATCTGCGGACCGCCCATCATGATTAAATTTACCCAGCCGGCCTTGGTCGCCCTCGGGTATAAGGAACATCAGATCATCATGTCGCTTGAAAACAGAATGAAATGCGGTATCGGCATGTGCGGCAGATGCAATATCGGAAAGGAACTGGTGTGCAAAGACGGTCCGGTCTTTACGCTGGAGCAGTTAAACAAGACCCCGAAAGAATATTAATTCGGACTTATTTTATATTGACAACCAACCATTGCTTAAGATATGTTAAGTTTTCAATTATTGAAGCTAAGACAGTATGTCTTAAAATGATAGAAAATAATTACTTACAGGAGGAAATTTTAAATGGCAACAATCGAGTTTAACGGGAAATCTTTCGAAATAGATGAAGATGGATTCCTTCTTGATTACAATACATATTGTACCGAGTGGGTAGATTATGTCAAAACTCAGGAAGGCATTGAGGAGCTTACAGAAGAACATTGGGTATTGATAAAAGTTCTCCAGGACTATTATGAAAAAAACGGTATCGCCCCCATGGTACGCGTTCTTTCCAAGCTGACCAAATTCAAGCTGAAACACATCTATGAGCTGTTTCCGTCAGGTCCTGGAAAAGGCGCCTGCAAAATGGCCGGTCTTCCAAAACCAACCGGATGTGTATAGTAAGTCCCGCATTCGATACTGTTCATTGAATTTAAAGGCTCTGCATTATTGGTGCAGAGCCTTTATTGTTGGTTCATATGACAAAAATTATTCAAAAGTTCAGGGGTTATGATAAATGCCTGACATCGACAATATTAATAAAACTCTTTTAAATGCCATTCAAATTGATTTCCCTATTGATTCCTACCCGTTTCAAATCATAGCCAAGAAACTCGGCCTGACTGAAGATGAAGTAATTAATCGACTCCAACAGATGAAAAAAGATATGTTGATCCGTCGTATTGGAGGAAATTTCAGCCCTGATAAGCTTGGGTATTATTCAACTCTTTGTGCTGCCCGGGTGCCGGAAGACAAAATCGATTTCTTTACAAAAACCGTTAATTCTTATTCCGGTGTAACCCATAATTATCAACGGGACCATGAATTCAATATCTGGTTCACTTTCATCGCCCCTTCTGTTGAAATAATTGAAAAAAGCTTAAAAGCGATCAGCGAAATAACCCGGGTTAATCCCATATTAAATCTGCCTGCTACAAAAGTATTTAAGATCAGCGCCAATTTTAAAGTATGAACACTGTCAAAATTGCCCTGGTTGTTCAAAACTGTTTGGCTGGAAATTATGAAAAGAACCTTGAATCGACAAGGAACTCCATAAGTATTGCCTTGGAAAAAGGGGCTCAAATCATAACTTTTCCTGAAATGAACTTAACCGGGTATATGGCCAATGAGGATATCCTATCTGTTTCAAGACCTGTCACAGAAGATATGCTGAATTTCTTTAAAAACATGGCCAATGGTTCACAATCCACCATAATGGTTGGATTGGCTGAGAAAACATCAGATAATAAAATTTTTGCATCACATTTTGTTTTTTTACCGGATGGATCATCAGAGGTATATAGAAAGATTCATATCTCACCCTTTGAAAAAATATATTTTTCTGCTGGAAATAAAATATCCATATTTAATTCGCATGACCTGATATTTGGTGTTCAACTCTGCTATGACGCCCATTTCCCTGAGCTTTCCCAGGCCATGGCATTAAAAAAGGCAGACCTTATTATTATTCCCCACGCCTCCCCCAGAGGGACTCCGCAGGAAAAATACAATTCATGGCTACGGCATCTTAGAGCGAGGGCATTTGACAATGGGCTTTATATTGCAGCTTTGAATCAGACAGGAGACAATGGAAAGGAACTGTTTTTTCCCGGCATATGTCTTTTAATCGGACCGGATGGAAATATAATTTATAAATCCATTGATGATTCTGAAGGGATCCATATCATTACTATTGAAAAAAACTTTCTTCGTTCTGTTCGTTCTCATCCAATGAAATATTTTTTGCCCAACAGAAGGTTTGATTTGTTTTAAATCGTCTTATTCTTTAATTTTCTTTTCTCTATTCTGGATATAAGCATTCCTGATGGCAATATAAGGATCGATGGCCGCGGCTTTCAACGATTCATAATCCCCTAAATGAAAGGATAATGAATTAATTGTGTCATAAGAATTAATACCGGATGACAGCTCCCAGGGTTCAACATAATTGATTGGTTTTAAAAAATAATCTCCGGCAAGCCCTAGTGCATCTCTCAGGGTTGATGGCCCAAGTACCGGGAGAACAAGGTAGAATCCGTTTTCAATGGAATAAGATCCCAAGGTTTGTCCAAGGTCTTCTTCGGATGTTTTGAGTCCGAATTCGCTTTGGGCAACCTGGCCAAAGCCCAGAAATCCTATGGTGGAATTGATTAAAAAAATTTCGATCTCTGTTCCAGCGTTCTTTATTTCACCTTGTAAAAAATTATTTACAAATCTGACAGGAAAAAGCAGATTATAAAAAAAATTGCTCACCCCTTGGCGAATTATTGTCGGCATAACGGCTTTGTACCCGGTTGCAATCGGTTTAAGCAAAGCAAAATATAATATATCATTAAAAGAATACATCGCATAATTAAAATAATAGAGAGGGTCGGAAACTGTTTCAATTTTGCCTATGTCCTGATCATCTGCGAAAACTTCATTATCAGAAGAGTCCCTTTCCGGTTTGGCCGGAGTATTCTGGACAAGAAGGATCTGGGTGCTTTTTGAAGATAGAGAGAATGAATCTTCCGTTAATAAAGGCACAACCGTATGAATATCTTGTGCGAAAAGATCAATACTGAGGATATAAACAGATAAGACAATTGCTGCAATTGAAAAATAATAGATTTTCACCATTGTTTTTTTGTTCCCTTCAATAAAAGGAAATGTTTCATTTCCGAAAAAAAATTATCGACTCCTATTTCTTATCTTTATTGAATATAAATTTTCTGACAAGGGATTCAATGTCCAGTGATGATTCGGTATTATATATTTCCTGACCCGACTCCAGCATGATATCAGAACCTCCGGGTGCAATGTCAATATATTTTTGACCTATTATACCAGATGTTTTAACCGAGGCAATAGCATCTTCTGAAACCGTCATTTTTTTATCAATGCTGAGTTCCACTTTGGCAAGCAAGCGTTCTTTATCAATCATAATATTTGAAACGACCCCGATCTCAACTCCGGCCATTTCAACCCGCGCACCTTTTTTTAATCCTGAAACAGAGGTGAAAAATCCATATACTGGGTACCGTGTATCTCTGATAAAACTTATTTCTCCAAGAACCATATAAAGATAAATACTGCATATTAACCCTATAACTACAAATACTCCCACATAAAACTCAATTTTTCTTTTGTTCATGCCCTTTCTTTTTCAAACTCCCGTCATTTAATTTTTTTAAGCTTCGTCACCCATGATAAAAGCGTTTACAACAGCGCTTTGAGAATCAAGAACATTTTTTTTTGTGCCCTCAAATTTAATAATACCATCATCCAGCATGGCGATCCGTTGAGATATGTTAAAAATATCAGGAATATCATGGCTGACAATGACAGCAGTGAATTCAAATTTTTTTTGATATTCCTTAATCATGGCGTGCACGTTTTTCTTTCTAATGGGGTCAAGACCGGTAGTCGGTTCATCAAAAAGTATAATTTTGGGATCCGTAACAAGTGCTCTGGCTAATGCAACTCTTTTTTTCATGCCGCCTGAAAGCTGTGCTGGAAATTTTTCTTCAGATCCTGACAATCCTAGCTCCTTGATTTGATACATAACCTTATCCTTGATCCTGTTTTTTGGATAATACCGTTTTTCTGCGAGCGGCAGTGCAATGTTCTCATATATGGTCATGGAATCAAACAAGGCATTGTCCTGAAACATATAGCTCAATTCTTTTTGAAACGCTCTTGTTTTTTCATCAGACAAAATATTTACAGGATCTCCATTGATAAGAATTTGTCCTGAATCCGGTTTTATAAGACCGATCATATGTTTTAACAATACTGATTTTCCAGTTCCGCTTTTCCCTATGATGGTTGTTATTTCTCCATCATAAATCGACAAATGAACTCCTTTTAAAACCTCTTGGTTTTCAAAATTTTTTCTTATATTAACAAATTGAATCAGTGGAATCGTCATTTTATACCAGAAAAAATGTAATAATATAATCAAAAATTAAAATAAAAATGCAGGATTGAACAACGGCGTTGGTTGTGGACATGCTGACACCTCTCGCACCGAAGCCGCTGAATAAATGTGTGTAATATCCACGATAGCAGCAGATGGTTGTTACGACAATGGAAAAAACAAGAGACTTTAAAAATCCACCGTTAATATCCTCTATATCGATATTTTTGATAACTGCATCCATATAATCATATTGATTGATTCCAAGCAAAATGGAACCGGATACATATCCTCCTATGATTCCAATAACATTGAATAGCGCAGTCAATAATGGAAAGCTCAAAACTGATGCAATCAGCCTTGGGGTAAATAGGAATCTGACAGGATTGATATGCATGGTTTTAAGCGCATCAATCTGCTCTGAAATCCTCATTACTCCTATTTCAGCAGCTATTGCGGAACCCGCTCTTGCCGTCACCATAATGGCGGTTAGAACAGGACCAAGCTCCCGAACCAGGGTCATAGCGACCGCAGCTCCAAGTCCTGCTTCAGAACCGAATTTGACCAAGGAATAATAGCCTTGAAGACCCAGCACCATTCCGGTAAAGATTCCTGTTAAAACAATAACAAAAAATGATTTGGCACCTATAAACCAGGTATGCTCGATAATTTTACCAAACTGAACCGGAAGGATAAAGATATGACTCAATCCGGTAATAAAAAAAATTAACAACCGGCCGCAGGACTGCAGCAGTCGGATGGTACTCTCCCCTGTTTTTACAAAAAAATTTGTCAGCATAACAGATGACTATAGCCTCAAATAATAGATTATTCAAGGTTATAGCTGTTTAATAGCGTCTCTTTTTGTAAAAAATTCTAAATTTAATTTAAAATTGACACATATCATAATAATTGATACGTATAAATCATTATAAATATTTTGTGAAAGGACTTCAGGATGACACAAAAAATAACATTAAGCGTTCCGGATTTTCTTTATGAAAAATTAGAGGAATGGCGGGCTTCATTTAATCTTTCAAAGCTGTTCCAGGAAGCATTGGCCGAAGCCATACAAAAGAAAGAAGAATTTCAAAGGCGTATTTCAGAAGATTTTGATATGGCTGATATTATAAACCGATTAAAGCAGGAAAAGCAGAGCTGGGAAAAAAAATATTATGCATTGGGCAAAACAGAAGGCATTCATTGGGCAAAAATTGCTCATTACAGCGACCTTTTATACGTATTGAAATTTACAGATACGTATAAATTAATTTCAGATTCAAAAATGAGTGAATATTTTAAAAAACTTTATGATTCTACAAATCTATCAAAAAACAAAGACTCCGGACCGTTCAATGACCAGCAGATGTTTATGGAAGGATGGTTTAAAGGGGTATTGGAATTCTGGAATCATATTAAGGAAAAATTATGACTAAAAATGTTTACTCTTGTATTCTTGGCGTTGATATTGGTTCTGTATCGATACATATGGTATTGTTGACACTTGAAGGAAATATTATTTTTTCTTCCAGTGTAATACACCATGGCGAGGTCCGGCAATGTTTATCAAAAATGATCGAGGGCTTGGACATGGAACAAATAGCCTATGTTTCCGCCACAGACAGTACTCCCTCTTTTATTCGTGCGGATCAGTTTTATGATGACCAGTTGACTATTATTCGTGCGGCTAAGTATTATCATAAAAATTTCGATGCGATCCTACATATTGGCGGTGAAAAATTTTCATTAAGCCGATTTGATAAAGAACAGCGTTATTTAGGGGCGACACATAACACCTCCTGTGCTGCCGGAACAGGCAGTTTTTTAGATCAGCAGGCCAGAAGATTAAATCTTTTTTTGGGATCTGAAGAACTCAGCGCAAAAGCTCTCTTAAACACAAAAAAAATACCAGATATTGCAACCCGTTGTGCGGTTTTTGCTAAAACTGACCTGATTCATGCTCAGCAGGAAGGGTATAACATTGAGCAAATCTGTGACGGTCTTTGTTTTGGACTTGCAAAGAACATCGTGAATACTCTTTTCAAATATAATCACGAAGGTGAAAAAATCGTTTTTTGTGGCGGAGTATCCCATAATCAGGCGGTTAAAAAGCATCTTGAAACTATTACAACATATCAGTTTATCACGGATTCACATTCAAAATTTTATGGTGCTATTGGTGCCGCCCTTTGCCTGATGGATGATCTTTTACAAAACAGAACCGTTAAAAAAACAGCTTGTCTATCCTCTGATGATATTTTTTCAACATCCTGTAATCAAAATCACCTTTTATATCCTCCGCTTGAACTTAAGCTTTCAGAATATCCTGATTTTAATTCTTTTTCTTCTTATGTCAGCAATGATGTTGAAATTGAGATCTATCAGGATCCAGAATTGATGTATTTAAAGGAAGGGTATATGGGGCTTGACGTAGGATCTACAAGCACCAAAAGTATTCTCATTAATAACGAAGGTTCTCCCATTGCAGGATTTTATACAAAAACTGCATCAAGACCTGTTTCTGCCATACAAAAAATTTTCAAGGCATGTGATGCTTTTTTAAGCAGCTATGGGATCCAGATAGAGATCAAAGGATGTGGAACAACAGGTTCCGGCCGAAGACTGGCCGGAAAAATCATCGGTGCAGATATCGAACCCGATGAGATAACGGCCCATGCTACAGCAGCATTCAATTTGAACAAAAATGTGGACACCATCATTGAAATCGGAGGGCAGGATGCCAAATTCACCCTTTTAAAGGATGGGATCGTTACGGCTTCCGTCATGAATACGGTTTGCGCTGCCGGTACAGGAAGTTTTATTGAAGAACAGGCCATAAAATTAAACTGCCCTTTGTCCGAATATTCCATTCTGACTGAAGGCGTTTCATCTCCTGTAACCAGCGACCGGTGCACGGTTTTCATGGAAAGAGATATCAATTATTTTTTTGCCCAGGGATATCAAAGAAATGAAATCCTTGCTTCCGTCCTTCATTCCGTCAGAGATAATTATCTAACAAAAGTTGCGACCATCGGAAAAATAGGAAATTTCATCCTTTTTCAGGGGGCAACGGCAAGAAATAAGGCGCTTGTCGCTGCATTTGAACAGAAATTGAAAAAACCCCTCCATGTATCAAAATATTGCCATTTAACCGGAGCTCTCGGAGTTGCACTGTTGGCAAAGGGAAAACAATTGACCACCTCCGGGTTCAGAGGATTTGACCTATGGAAATATGAAATCCCGGTACGGCAAGAAACATGTGAAGTCTGCACAAATTGTTGTAAGCTGACCATTGCTGAAGTGAACGGTGAAACTCTTGCCTATGGATTTTTATGCGGCCGGGATTATCAAACGCATAAAATGATTCCGTTAAAACACAGTTACAGTCTTTTACAATCAAGAAGCCATATTGTTCCTAAAATTGAAACGCCTGCAATCAAACATGATTTTACAATAGGTATCCCCAAAGCCCTGCATGTGTTTGAAGATTTTGATATCTGGGTATATTTTTTTTCAAAACTCGGTATTAAAACAATTACAAGTGCACAATTAAAAAGTCCTGTCAAACTTGGAAAAAATACGGCAAAAGCAGAATTTTGCGCGCCGGTCATGTCGCTTCACGGGCATATCGACTATTTAATGGGGGTTGCAGATTATGTTTTCCTGCCCTTCTATTTTGAAGAAAGCACAGATGAAAAAGACAGGCGCCGGCAGCATTGTTATTATACTCAATTTACCCCATCCGTTGTGTCTTGCTTATCGGAATTTGATAGAAAAAGATTGGTTTCGCCTATTATCAGGTATCTTTATACCTCTTTCCATACCAAGTTGGAATTATATAAAGCATTAAAAAACATATCCTCTGATTTTTTGTTTTCTTTTTTTGACATCTCTGCTGCCTATGACTCTGCTGTTGAATTCAATGAAATCTGTAAATTAAAAAGAAAAGCCTTGTTTGAAAAACACAAGGCCTCGGGCCCAGATATTAATGTTGTTTTTGTGGGCAGGCCTTATACGGTGTTGACGGATACCATGAACAACAATATTCCCCGGCTTTTTGAGAATCTCGGCGTAAAAACATTTTTCCAGGATATGGTGGATGATAAAAATTATGATTTCTCAGAAATAGACCCTCTGTTAAAAGAAATTCACTGGAAATATGTAGCTCAGATCCTAAAGACCACTTTTATAACCGCAAAAACCGAAAATCTTTACCCTGTCTATATCAGCTCTTTTAAATGCGCTCCGGATGCATTCGGCATTGATTATTTCAAACAAATCATGGAAACCTACAATAAGCCCTATTTGATATTGGAACTTGACGAACATGATTCTAGTGTCGGTTACGAGACACGGGTGGAAGCTGCAGTAAGGGCATTCAGCAATCATCATGCATCAGGATCAAGTCAAAATAACATTGATTTTTCAAATCTTCATCCAAAATTTTTATCAAAAATCGGAAATAAAACCATCCTCTTCCCAAACTGGGATACGTTTACCGGGAGCCTCATTGTCTCTGTGATGAAAAATGAAGGATATAAGGCGCTTTTATTGGAGGAAACTTCTGATACCCTGAAAAAAAGCATCCTGACCAATACCGGACAATGCATTCCGTTAAATGCAGTGGCTGCGGCATTTATTCATACGGTTGAAAAAAATAAATTTGATCCATCAGATTGTGCACTATGGCTGAACCCTTCTGAGATTGCCTGCAATATCAAAATGTATCCCTATCATATAAAAAAAATATTTGAAAGAAACGGCAATGGATTTGAGAAGGCTGAAATTTATAAAGGAGAACTTTCTTTATTTGATATTTCCTTCAAAGCATCCACCAATGCCTATTTTGCTTATATGTTCGGCGGGCTTTTACGGAGTATCGGATGTAAAATCAGACCCTATGAAATTCATAAAGGAGAAACGGATCAAACTCTCAAAGATGCATTGGCACACTTATGCAATACTTTTGAAAAAGGCGAAGATAAAGAATCTTCCATCAAAACCATCATGGATATGTTTTTAAACATCCGAACCAGACGCGAGCAAAGGCCAAAGGTAGGGATCTTTGGTGACCTTTATGTCCGGGACAATGATGTGATGAATCAGGATCTGATTCATTTCATAGAAGATAACGGCGGTGAAGTCATTACCACACCTTATTATAAATATCTGAAAATCATAGCAAATTCATATTTCAGAAAATGGTTTAAAGAAGGGAAATATGTCAGTTTGATGTCAAATAAAACACTTCTTGTTGTCATGCAGGCCATGGAAAAAAAATATTACAAATATTTTGAACCCATTCTAGGCAGAGCGATATTTGAAGTGAACGAATCCTATGAAGGAATTCTTCCTGATTTTGGCATACTTCAGGAACACACCGGCGAATCCATGGATAATATTTTAAAGATTCATCATATTGTCAGCGAGCACCCAGATCTAAAACTGCTGGTCCAAACCAACCCGGCATTCTGCTGTCCCGGGCTCATCACCGAATCAATGGGCCACCGGCTTGAAGCAAAATTGAATGTTCCCATTGTTTCGATTACCTATGATATTTCAGGAGGAAATAAGAATAAAGTGATTCTTCCCTTTTTAAAAGACTCCGGGAAAAACCATCACCTGAATGAATTAAAAATTTCAGTCTGAGGTTTAACTTCAGCATGGGTTTTGATGCTATAGTCCTTGCCGTTACTAGATATGAAAATGGCTCCGTCACTATCGGTTCTGAAAATACGGCTGCCCATATCATTATATCTGCTGATGACATCCGGATGCGGAAACTTATACCGATTGCCCCGGCCACAGGAAATGATTACGCTCTTGGGTAAAACTTTATCAAGGAAAACTTGGGTGCTGGACGAAGAACTGCCATGATGCGGGGCAAGCAAGATATCTGAATAAAAATTTGAATGTTTAGACTTGCCCAATTTTTTTTCGCGGTCTGCAAGAATGTCTCCGGGGAAAAGCATGGACACATCTTTGTAAGAAAGTTTAAAAACAAGTGAATTGTTATTGAATTTATTTGGCTGCATATTATCAAGGCCTTCAAAAAAGACAAACTCGGTTTCCCCGATATGCATGGTCTCCCCTTTCGATGATGGTTCCCATATCCGGATGCCTCCTTTTTTGCATGTCTCAATCATGGCCTCATATGCCTCTGTTTTGATTGTATCTTTATTTTTAATCAGCGTTTGAACATTAAAATTTTTTAAGATGTAAATGAGGCCATTCAAATGATCAGATTCAGGATGGCTTAAAATAACATAATCCAAGCTGCTTATTTTATTCTGCCATAAATATGGAGCAAGAATATTTTTCCCTGTATCAAATGTAGATGATTCGGAAAATCCTCCGCCATCCACCAGAATCCTGTAGCCCTGGGGGGTCTGTATAAGAGCGCTGTTGCCCTGCCCTACATCGATAATGGTGATGTCTAATAAATTGTCGACATTCTGTTTGGGTGTATTATTTAAAAAAATATAAATCCCTAAAACAACGACCGATCCGACAATGAAGGCCGATAATCTTCTTTTTCCTTTCAAAGCAGCATAAACACACCATAAAACCAGATAAATCAAGGCGATTTCCGACCAATCCAGGGTCATAACCCGCATCCATGAAAACGGTAATGAAACCAGAAATTCTGAAGAACGGATGGAAAATGTGATCAAATAGCAGCAAAGATCAATCAGCATTCCTGAAAATGCAGGAAAAAAAGGGAAAGAGAATAAAGAAAGGATCCCAAGTGAAAGGGCAAGTGTACCGATGATGGGGATAAGCAAAAGATTTGCGGCAATTTGAACAAAAGATACAATATTAAAATAATGAGCGGTCAAAGGGGATGTTCCCAGTGCTGCAAAAAAAGTAACACACACAACCAAAGCAGATCTTCCCAATAAATTCGATTTATAGGGAATTGAATCTTTTTTAATCAGGGAAAGGCCGTAAATAATAAAAAATACGGCAATAAAGGACAATTGAAAGGAGATGGAAAATAATGCTGCCGAATCTATTAATAAGATCAGGGTTCCGGCTATTGAAAGGCTTGAGAGAACATCTTTTTCTTTTTCGGAAATTAATGAAAACAGAAGGACTATTGTCATAATGAATGCGCGCTGCGTCGAAGGAGAAAACCCAGAAAATATGCAATATAGCGTCAAAGGCAATAGCGTTATTGCCCAGGCCAGTTTTTTCGATTTTCCTGTAATAAGAAATTTTGGAAAAAAAGATAAAAAATAGAAAATAACAGAATAAAATATTAAACCAATAATGGTCAGGTGAAGCCCTGAAATAGCATAAAGATGACTGATCCCGGATTTTGAAAACAATTCCCTTAAATCGGGGGAAATGAGTTCTGATTTTCCGGTAACCAACGCAGCCAATATTTCCCCGCTTTCTGAGTGGCCGGTATGATCTGATATGAAATTGTAAAAATCTGTCCTGATTTTTTCTATATTTCTGATGAAAATCGTAAAAATATTGATCTGATCTCTATTCGTCAGTATCCTGATTTTTTTTTGATCACAATAGGACGTGCCGGACAGCCCCATCAGCGTTGAATACCTGACATAATCAAAAGCCCCGGGGTTTTTAAAATTTTGTGCAGAATGAAGCGTTGATTCAAATTCGATAATATCCCCATATTGCGGGAGTTCCCCTGAAGACAAATATATGCTCAGGTCAATGGTGCCGCTGACCTTTCTTTCTGTATCTTCCGGAAGTGTGACCTTAAGGCATTGAAATATTACTTTTATTTTTTTGTCATAATGCTTTGCAAATGAAACAACCTTGCCTTGAACAATGGTTTTTTTAATATCCATATAATGACTGATGTGGTCAGGGTAGATCCTTGGATACAATTTCATTTGAATTGAATAAAACCCTAACGCGGTGATCCAGATGAGAAAAAGAATGAAAAGGGGTTTTCGATAGAAACAGAACGCAAGGATAATCAGTGTAGATAAGCTTGCAAGAACAAATAATGCCTGGGTCTTGAAATCTGGAAGACAATTTCCGGATAAGATTCCTGCCATTAGTGACAGAAATATATATAAGGAAGCAGGTTTTAAAGAATTGAAAACAGTTTTCAGATCTTCTCACCTCATATCAGGGTCTTTTATTTTATTCGAATGATATCGGCATCAATTTGTGAAAATTTCTTTTCAATGGCTTCGTATCCCCTGTCCATATGATATACCCGTGAAATAACGGTGGTGCCTTCCGCCACTAGCCCGGCAATGACAAGGGATGCACTGGCTCTCAGATCCGAGGCCATTACCGGTGCACCCTGGAGCTTTTCAACGCCTCTAACCATAGCCAGATTGCCGTTGGAAATGGAGATATCCGCACCCAGGCGAAGCAATTCATTGGCATGTATGAAACGATTTTCAAAAATCGATTCATGAATAACGCTGTTGCCGTCCGCAATGGCCATCAAAGCCACGAACTGTGCCTGCATATCCGTGGGAAAACCCGGATAGGGAACGGTCTTGATATCCACACTATGGATGGTTTCGCCGCCCTTCACCCGGATACTGTTTTGATATATTTGAATCTCCGCACCGGTGGCTTTGAGTTTGCTGATGATACTGCCCACATGATCCGGTTCGCAATCCTTTATTAAAATATCTCCGCCGGTGGCTGCGGCCGCAACCATAAACGTGCCGGTTTCGATTCTATCGGGGATGATGGCAATATCCGATGAAGAAAGGTTGGCAACGCCTTCAATGGAAATGATGGCAGTTCCGGCCCCGCTTATCCGGGCGCCCATCCTGTTCAGGGCGTCGGCAAGGGCTACAATTTCAGGCTCCCGGGCAGCATTCCGCAAAATACTGGTCCCTTTTGCAAGGCTTGCCGCCATCATCAGATTTTCAGTGCCGGTTACCGTGGGCGTATCAAAATAAATTTCATTTCCAATCAACCTGTTTGCTTTTGCTTCTATGTATCCATGATCCATGCTGATTTCCGCACCAAGGGCTTCAAGTCCTGAAAGATGCATGTTCACAGGTCTTGCGCCAATGGCGCACCCGCCAGGCATGGATACTTTCGCATGACCGAATCGGGCCACAAGAGGACCCAGGACAAGGATGGATGCCCTCATTTTTCTTACCAGATCATATTCCGCTTCAATTTTATGAATATTTGAGCCATCAATCTCCAGGTATCCTTTGGATGAATGGCAGGTTGCCCCCAGGTCTTCCAGAAGTAGTTTGATGCTTTTGATGTCCATTAAATCCGGTACATTGGAAAAACTGGTTTTGCCGTTGACAAGGATGGCAGAGGCGATGAGTGGAAGTGCTGCATTTTTTGCACCGCTGATATTGACTTCCCCTCTAAGTTTTCGGCCGCCGTTAATTTGAATTTTATCCATAGATGAGATCTGTTCGCTGTAATTTGAAAAATGGTTTTTCTTATTTTGTGAAGGAATCTACGCTTCTAATGGAAAAAATTCAAGGGGTATTTGAACTAAGAACCAGGATAGGTTTTTAAAATAACTATTTCAGACTTCAATTTGACCTTGGCAAATCAAAGCTCATCATCAGGTGTGTCTTTGATCATGGGAAAAAGCAGGGTGAATATTGCTCCTTGTCCTGGCCGGCCGGCAACCGTAATATCACCTTTGTGATTTTTTACAATAGCCTGCGCAATTGTCAGCCCCATGCCTGAGGCGGTTGCCAAGCCACGTGTTGTAAAATAAGGATCAAAAATCCGGTCGATGATTTCCGGAGCAATCCCGGAACCCGTGTCTCTGATTGATATTTTGACATAGGCGCCCGGGTTCAAATCGATATGGCTGAGAATATCCGCATCTGATAAAAATTCAGATTCAGCTCTTATTTCAAGGATACCGCCTGATCCTGGAATTGCTTGCAAGGCATTAGTAAAAATATTCATCAGCAATCTGTTCAATTGATTTTGATCTGCAAGGATTATCATTTCCAGGTCTGGAAAATAACAGCGGATTTCTATGGCGGCCGGAATGGAAGGACTCAGAATTTCAAGAACTTCCTCAATAGAATCGACAACATCGGTGGGTTTGAATTCCTGGTCAATCCCGGAACTTAAATAATTTAATTTTTTTACAATATCTGCAGCCTTAAAAGCTATTGTTCTTACCTTTTTAAGATTTGTATGTGAACGGTTCCACTTTGGAATATCATTCAGCGACAGTTCAATAAGTCCAATGATAATGTGAAGGATATTGTTAAAATCATGAGCAATGCCCCCGGCCATGGTCCGGATGGATTCCATTTTATTGGAGTGGTAAACCTTTTCTTGAATCCTTGTATGCTCCTTTTCCTTTATTTTTTGTTCACTGGCATCAATGATGATGATCCGGTATCGTTCAGGTCTTCTGAATTTGTCAGCAATCCTTGTTGCTTTGATCATGACGTCAAGAATGGTTCCGTCATTTTTTTTCAGGCGCAATTCACAGGCCTTTTCCGAGGTAGGACGATCAAGGTTTTTAAGGTAATTAAAATAAATCTCCTGATCACTCAAAACAATATGGTTCTTAAATGGGTGCCTAAGCAGAGAAGATCTTTCCATTGACAACATATCTGCTAATGTCAGATTGGCTTCAAGAACCAATCCCTTTGAATCAAGAGAGACATGACCCGCCGGGATGGTGTCATAAAGTTCGGTATAACGTATTTTTGAGGTCATCAACTCCTGCTGGGACCGAAGAAGAGCCTTATTTTGAATCCCAAGTTCAATTTGAGCCCTCTGGAGTTCCGGGATAAGCTTAAGAGGATCTTGTAAAATTATTGGCTGGGTGGCAATATCAGGATTCATGTTTGCCAATTCAGCCTGAGCGCAGAACGGATAAAATGGTTCTGGATTGAGTTTTTTTTGTATCATCCGACCTCCTTTTTAAACTAAAAATCTAATGCATTTTCATCTCTCAACTATTTACCATCCATGCCGGTACATTTTTCAGCGCTTGAAAATTTAAAACATATAGCCTTCTGGAAAACTGCCCAACCGGGTTTTAGATTGTTGTTCAACCCTATCGTCCCAGCCTTTTCTTCTGTCTTTTTTCAGCCTTCGGTCTTTGTCTGGGCATTTGAAGGTAAAATTCATTATCCGCCTGTCCAAAAAGGACCTTCGGTCCAATGCTGATCGTCTTACATATTTTTTTGCTTGATCATAATCTTCATCCAAAAATCTTGATGCATATAATTTATAAAAATTCGGGTTACCGTCTTCCCAGACGATATCCCTGTTAAATATTTTTTTTCCCATTATAGAAATCCCCTTTTATTGCTGTCTTTAATGCTATTGATTGATAAACGGACGTTTCATCATCTTTTCATACAAAGCGATATAATGTTCCGCGGTAATGGTATGATTGAACCTGAGTCTGCTGTGTTTCATTATTCTGCGGATCTGACGGCTTTTAATGGTTCCGGAACTGCTGTAAAATTTTAAGGCTTCATCCACTGCGCCAAACAAACCATCTGCATTCATCCGGTTGAACAAGAATCCATTCCCTTTGTTATCATCAAGATTGAAAGGGGTTATATAATCATGCCGCTTCCCTGCATTGTGAACAATGGGCAGCGCCCCATATAAAAGCCCGGTGATGGGCTCAAGTCCGGCCGGTTCTATTTCAGAGGGCATTAAAATAAAATCAGACCCGCCATAGGCCGACCGATAAAGAGTATTATCCGTTCCGCAAACAGCCACCCGGCCTTTTAGATGAAAATCCCGGGACATATGTTTTACCCTGCCTTGAAGGGTTCCATCACCTGCAACAATGATTTGCATATTTTCATTCTGATATCTGTAAAGCAGGCCATACAGTATCGCCTCAACCCATTCGATGCTGTGCCGGCTCCTTTCCAAGGCTGAGGGCCAGAAAAACAAAGGGGTCTTTGGATTTTTTATCAATCCGAGCCTTTCCTGAAGAAATAGTTTATTGATCTTTTTACCAGAGATGTGGTTTTTCTCATCATAGTTTTTAATCAGGGCAGTGTCGGTTTCAGGCAATTGAGATGCATCCGGATAATGCAAAATTCCAAGGCCGCAGCCTTGTCTGACTTTATTGGTCAGCTCAGTTTTGATTGGAGAATCAACAAGAGGGTGACCCCCTTGAATAATATTTTTTAGAAGCCTGGGGCTGTTTGTATTTACAAAATGAGCCGCAAAAATACCACTGGCAAGAAAATCCACAGGGTTTTGTGACCGGGTTTCTTCATAATTCAAAGGCTGCCGTTCAAAAAATAGGTTTTGCCAGAAAAGTGCGGCATCAATCCCCCTGTCTTCAATGGTAGACAAAAAGGTTTTAAAATTATAAAAATTATGAATGGTAAAAAGGCAGGGGATGTTAAGCCGTCTCGCCATGGCGGGAATCAGCCCCGTCATCCAGTCATTGCAGTGAATCAGATCCGGCTGGACACGGGGAACAATAGTGTTGATCACTTCCCGTTGAAAGGCAAGCGAAGACCTCATGTTTTCATAATCGGAATCTGAATATATCTTTTTTTTGTAAAAAAACACACGATCCTGGGCAAGATGAACTTTGGTTTCCGTGTTGACGTTTCTAACAGTCAAAAGCTTTTTCTGAAACAAGGGGTTTTCATAGTGATTGAATATTGTCCGGTAATCCGGAAGCGCCACATAGACATCCGCGCCCTTCTCAAACATCGACGATACAATGGCTGAACTGAAATCCGCCAGTTCACCAGCCCTGGCCTTAAATGAAACCGGAACAGCATTCATCCCTTCAGGCAGATAAGATATTTCCGGCGTTACAAACAAAATTCTAGGCCTGTCAATATCACGCTGCATGGGATACCTCCTCTAAAAAAAATGAGACTGAAATCTCATTGTCATGTGACAATGACTGAATTGTTGCAATTTCCGTAAGGACAATAGGTATGCGCATCTGCGTCAAGGTCGGTGATCCAGTCCACACCATCGGCCAGGTATCGAAACTGGTATTTTCTGTTCGGGTCAAGATCAATAGTGGCTGCAAAGGTCCCGTCTTTCTGGCATTTCATGGGTGTGGCTCTTGTGTCCCATTGGTTGAATTCGCCTACCACGTGCATCTGTTTTGCACCGTTCCCGTTCTCATTTTGCACCTTGAAAGTGACCTTGCAGCGGGATTTGTCTTTTGAATATTGTTTTTTAACAGTCATGTTTGCCTCCTCTTAAAAATTTATGACAATACGCCCAATTCGGCTTTATCGCACTGTGAAAGCACGTTTAATTCCGTTTTTTGAAAATACGATCTGCCACAATTGGTTTTGTCTGGATCTGAAACTTGCCGCACAGGACAAAAGGTAATAACACCACATCCTGTAGAATCTCTCATCATATTTGTCTTTTAAGTCTTGCCACCCTTTCCTGAAATTGTCATACCAGGCCATGAGGGTCAAATCATAATAAAGCCCGAAGCTGTGCCAGTCTTCAAGAATAAAAAGCCCTTCGGCAGCCTGGGAGATCTGAGTTGCAGACGGCAGCATGGAATTGGGGAAAATATATTTATTAATCCAGGGATCTGTTTTTTTGACTGAGGCATTGCCCCCTATGGTATGCAGCAAAAAAAGACCTTCCGGGTGAAGACATTGATGGACAACCGTCATATAGGCCCGGTAATTTTTCCATCCCACATGTTCAAACATTCCGATGGAAACGATCCGGTCAAAGGTTTTATCGAGTTCCCGGTAATCTTTCATCTCAATTTTTACGTCAAGCCCTTTGCAGATTTCTTTTGCAAGCCGGACCTGTTCCCGGGAAACCGTTATGCCGGTAACCTGGACCCCGTATTTTTGCGCCGCATATTTTGCAAATCCGCCCCAGCCGCACCCGATATCCAGAACCTGCTGCCCTGGCTTTAGGTCAAGTTTCCTGCAAATCATTTCAAGCTTGGCTTCCTGGGCCTCATCAAGGGTCTGGGCAGTTTGCCAGTAGCCACAGGAATAATTCATGCCCTTGTCCAGCATGACGGAAAACAACTGATTCCCGATATCATAATGCCGTCTGCCGATAATAAATGACCGCGCCAGACTTTGAAGGTTGGTTAACTTTTCTGCAATCAAAGAACGTAATGCAGGGCGATTCGCCGGCTTGATTTTCTGGTCCAGGCGGCCCATAAAAACCTTTTCAAAAAACCGGTCCAAGGAATTACACTCCCACCACCCTTCCATATAAGTTTCACCCAAGGCCAAAGAGCCTTCGGACAATACCCTCTGATAAAATCCGGATTCTTTCACCTGGATATCCCAGGGCCGTTCCCCGTTGAGTCGGATATTCAGAGGCTCGATAAATTTTTCAATGACCTGTTTTGCATTTATCGCTTTCATTGTTTTATCCCTGCCTAAAGGTTTGTTGGATTTCAATAAATATACCGAAGGGGTCCATTGAAAATCAAGGGAAGAGAAGGCCATAAAAAAGCGCATGAATCGCCTATAAAAAATAGGTATTATTGGAGAGTGGAAAGAAACGCCCTGAGATTTATTTTTTGGTTTTTCAGCCCTGATTTTTTCCGGATATTTTCACGGTGACGGGATATGGTGTGCACAGAACAGGTGAGAATTTCCGCCATCTCTTTATTGGTTCTTCCGGCCCGGATGAGTTCTGCAACTTGAATTTCCGAGGGAGTCAGATTCATCTGAGGATCGGAAACCTTTTTTGAAAACGGGGAAAGAATATTTTTTAACCTTGATTCCAGGATATCGACCAAAACCTCCTGATTGTTTGTTGTCAAATTTTTTTTAAGATTTTCAATGACAGGGGAAATCATCAGTTTGAAATTTGAAAATAGAACATTTCCAATTTCCTTTTTCTCTTCTTCAATGTTTTTCATCAGCAGCTTAAGAGTTACAGTATAATTTTCCAGTTCAGCCGTTCTTTCCTTAACCTTACTCTCCAGGATTTGATTTAGGTCTTTTTGCTGATGTTCAAATTTTTTACGCTCTGTTATGTCCACGGCAATTTCCAGGCGCACAAGCTTACCGTCGGTCCAGGGTAACACCATATCATGCAGCTCAAACCATTTCTCGAGTTTCGTATGATAAAAATCCCAGATATAAACACCAGTCGGATTCCCATCCATATCAACCAGTTTAGGATTGGTACAAAAATCACAGGGGCCTTGTGTGTTATTCTGAAAAACTTGCCAGCAGATGCCGCCAATCATTTCATGGTTATCTAACAGTTTTTTCAGGCGGTTGTTTGCAAATATGATTTTGTATGTTTCAATATCGGCAATATAGACATAGGCATCAATATTGTTCAGGATTGTCTCCAGCTGAAGCCAATTGGTTTTTATTGCTGTTTCGTATTGCTTGCGAAAAGTGATGTCCGAAACCGTAATGCGATATCTGTCAGGATCACTTCCATCATCCTGAACAAAGATGCTTTCAAGCTGTGCATCAAAAAAACCGCCGTCTTTTTTTTTCAGACGCAGTTCACAGGTGTTATTTCCGTCAGATTGATCAAGGCTCATCAGATGACGGTAGCAGATGTCCTGATCTTCAAACGCAATATATGAAGAGAACGGCTGATGCAGCAGAGATGCTCTTTCGTGTCCCAGCATGTCGGCAAACTTCAGATTGCTCCGCAGGATGATTCCTTTTTTGTCTATGGTAAGATACCCCACCGGTGCATAATTATAGAGGTTGGTATAGGTCATTTGAGATGCCATAAGAGTTTGCTGAGTTCGAGTCAATTCTTCAGCCTGGATTTCCAGCTCAATCTGAAATGTATGAAGTTCATGGATCAGTTTATAAAAATCACCATCATAGGCGTTACCCAATGGTTCGGTCTGGCCGGAGATCAATATTTCCGCCTTTTTGCGAAGTTCATTGAATTTTTCTTGAGAGATTTTCTTTTTTTGATCCATCTGAATCAGTTTCCATATGTGTTTCAACCCATCAGGGCCTCTCGCACTTTTTTGTCCATCTCACCCATGGTAAACGGTTTTTGAATAAAAAACATCCCCTTGTCCAGTTTTCCGTGACGGGCAATAATATCAGCAGTATAACCAGACATGAACAAGATCTTCATATCCGGAAAAAGAGCCGTTAATTGTCCGGCCAGCTCCAAGCCGTTCATTTGGGGCATGACCACGTCGGTTATGAGCAGGTGCACCGCTCCCTCATGCCCTTTGGCAAGCGCCATGGCTTCCAAGGGAGAATCCGCTGATAGAACTGTATATCCCTTTTTTTCAAGAATCATTTGGGTTAATTTTAAAAGGGCGGGTTCATCTTCAACCAGCAAAATGGTTTCATGGCCTTGACCTTGTGAAGGGTGTATTTCCGAAGGCGTCCCAACAGATGATTCATCGCATAAAGCCATATGTCTGGGCAGATAGATGGTAAAAACAGCCCCCTGCCCCGGTTCGCTATGGACAGGATAAACCCGTCATTCTGTTTGACAATACCGTAAACCGTAGCAAGCCCAAGCCCTGTCCCCTTGTCAACGCCTTTGGTGGTGAAAAAGGGTTCGAACAGTTTTTTCAAAATTTCCTTGTCCATGCCGCAGCCGTCATCTTTGAACGAGAGCAGAACAAAATCACCAGGAACAAACCCTGTGTGTTTTTCACAATAGACCTCATCAAAAGTTTTCATATCCGTTTCAATGGTGATCCTGCCCGAACCAGTGATGGCATCCCGTGAATTCACACACAGATTGGCCAGGATATGATCCAATTGAGAAGGGTCCATTTTTACAGGCCATAAATTGGCAGCCGGTTTCCAGACCAGGTCGATGTCTTCACCAATGAGACGCTGAAGCATGGACATCATATGCATGATGGTTTGATTCAGATTGAGGATTTCGGGATTAATGATCTGTTTTCTGGCAAAGGCCAGCAACCGTTTGGTCAGATCGGATGAGCGCTTGGCAGCGTAAAGGATTTCCTGGAAATATCGGCGATATGGTTCAAATGAAGTTGGCTCGTTTATGGCAGTTTCAGAATATCCGATAATCACGGACAGCATATTGTTAAAATCATGGGCTATCCCACCGGCAAGCCTTCCGATGGATTCCATTTTCTGAGCCTGAGTAAGCTGAGCCTGCAATTTAATTTGTTTTGCCTTGGCCCGTCTTCGTTCCAGCTCGCCTGCGGCCCGTGAAGACACAAGCCTGAGAAGGGATTCGATCCGTTTAGGGTCATGCAGTGGGCGGCAACCGGCAACGGCAATCAGACCGGTGGGTTTCCCTTTGGAATCCATCAGGGCGATTGTGAAACAGCCTTGAGCTCCCAGCTCTGAAAGGGTCTTATCTTCCGGAAAAAATCCTTGGACACCATCTCTATAGCAGCAGCTCCCTTTTTCCATCAGTTCTTCCCATGGTATATCCTTAAGGGAATAAGGCGTATTGGTTTCTAACCTGCCATTGGTATACACAGCCAGGGCTCTGGCGGTCAGGCGGTCTTCAGAGAATTGAACAATGCCAACATATTCCATGCCCAGGATTCTTGAAAGATAGCCTGCCAGGGACGCAAAAAATTCTTGACCCGTGACCGGTAGCCCGCATGTAAGCAAAAAAGCCATGGTGTCCATGATTAATTTTTGTTCGCTGATATCGGTGAGAACGACCCGGCAGACGGAAGGTGTGCCCTCTGTATCAGGGTTTACACTCATATCCAAATGCACATAAAAACAAGTCCCGTCATTTTTTTGAATACGAAGGTCACATTTCTGAGGAGATCCTGTTTCAAAAAGCGCGTTGCGATGGCGGTAAAGGATGTCCTGGTCTTCAGATAAAATAAACCGGGTGAAGGGCTGATGGACCATTTCGTTATGGTTCAACCCAAGCCAGCCCTTAACCGTGAGATTGGCTTCGATAATCAACCCTTTTTCAGAAACTGTGATATAGCCCACCGGTGCGAGGTTATAAAGATCGAAATACCTCTCCCTGGATGCATCAATTTGCTTTTGGGCAGCTCGCAGCTCTTCATTCTGCATTTCCAGCTCGATCTGATGCACCATAAGTTCATGCATCACCCGGCGGATTGCTCCAGAAGACAGGGAGTCTATCTTTTCTTGCATCCCGGACATTTTTTGATAGACTTTTTCTTCAGCTTTTCTGCGTAATGCAAGATCTTTTTCTGACGGATATTCTCTTGCTTCCATGATGCAGCCCCCTTATTTTCCAGTTGTTTCTGATTTACGTCATGGTCACCCGGTCACTTTTTTACGATCGGTAATATCTTCCATGGCCAGAAGGATCATGCCTGTGGATCCGGTGGTGCCCGCAATACGACGGGCATTAAGCAGCAGGGTGCGCCGACCGATCTGTTCAAAATCATGGGTCAATTCATAATCATTAAATGCATTATCCTGAGGCAAAATTTCATACAATTTTTCAAGCAGGGACAAGATGTTCCATTGAGCATTTCCTAGGTCGCCCAGAAACCGCCCAATAGATTCTTCCGGTTTTACCTGGAAAGTCCGGTAAAAGGATCGGTTTGCTGAAACCAGACAAAGCTCTCCATCCAGTACCAGCAGAGGTTCCCGGACCGTGGCCACTATCGCTTCTGCCATCTGGCCCTTTATTTCTCTTGCTTTTGCCTCCTGAAGGGCTTCTTCCGCCTGTTTGCGGTCGCTGATATCGACAAAGGTAAGGACTGAACCTTCAATCACATTCTCCAGGGTTCGATACGGCCTGATCCGCATGATATACCATTCGCCGGTTTTTGCTCGTACTTCCACTTCTTTGGGAGACAGGGTTTCCAGCACCGATTGAATGTCTTCAGTCAGATGGTTATGATTCTCAAGATTTGAAACAGTATGACCAACGGGGCGCCCGATATCCCCCTGGATCAGATTGATAATCCGGGTGGCAGCCGGG
>CAZWMY010000044.1:0-28476 GCA_964635025.1 uncultured Desulfobacula sp.
TATCAAAACCGATATTTTCCATTTTTTACTCCTTATCTGAATCTGTGGCCTGTTGACCCTTGCAGTGGTGAGACAAGGGCAGCTAAAACACATAATGAAAAAAAGATTCTAATTTTGAAAATTCATATTAATCTTGAAATACAATTATTTCAAGCAAAAACCCCAAATCATAGCCTGACGCAAATAGCTCTGTCCTTGAGATAATTTTTTACCTTTAAAATCGGCACTTCTTTTCTGTGGAAGATCCCTGCTGCAAGAGCGGCTTCCGCATCCGTTTTTTCAAAAACTTCTGCAAAATGATCTTCACAGCCTGCCCCACTGGATGCAATAACCGGTATGGACACGGCTTTTTTTACCGCATTGATGAGCTCAAGATCAAATCCTGAATTGGTTCCGTCCTTATCAATACAGTTTAAAAGAATTTCCCCTGCACCCAGCTCCTCACAGGCCTTTGCCAGGGTAACGGCATCCATATCCCGTCCTTCCCGGCCGCCGCTGATGGTGCATTGATACCAGCAGTAAGCTTCGTTATCAGGTCCGGGGAATTTCGTTTTGATCACATGATGTTGTTTTGCCTCATCCGGAGAAGCAACATAAACCCTTCTGGGATCGATGGAAACAACGACGGCCTGGTTTCCGTAAACCTTTGATATCTGTTCAATGGAACTTTTTCCTGTTTTTTGCTTTGTTCTCCCATATTCTTCTGCAATCAGCACGGCATCGCTTCCAATGGAGATTTTGTCCGCTCCGGACCGGAAATACTGAGATGCCACATCCAGGGCCGTATAGGTTTTGCCCCTGCTGTCCGTATAATCCCGGATACCGCCGCCGATGGTCAGCGGAACAAACACGTTCCGGCTGGTTTGTTCAAGGACTTCAATCATGGGCATGTCTTTTAACGGGAAATCCCTGAACCCGGTGATATTTAAGAAAGTAATTTCATCAGCCCCTTCTTCATAGTATCGCCCGGCCAGTTCCACGGGTTTGCCAAGGTTTCTGACACTGCCCTCCTGGCGGACATCATACTGGTCTCCTTTGGTGACAACCAAATCCCCCTGGTCATTGGTTCTTACATCCAGACAGGCAATGATTCTTTTTGAAAGCCCTTTTCCCCTGATATCAACGGGCTTGCCCGCTCTCAGATCTTTTTGGGTCATGAAATTTTCAAGCAGTCTTATCCCGGCCGCACCGCTTTTCTCCGGATGAAACTGGGTGCCGATGATATTGCCTTTCTGAACACTGCTGACAAATTCATAATCATAATCCGTTGTGGTAAGAATGACGGTTTCATCCTCCGGCACCACGTGATAGGAATGAACAAAATAAAATTTGGTATCAGGATTGATATCTTTAAAAACAGGGGAGTCTTGTTTCCGGTTGACCCCGTTCCAACCGATATGGGGAACGGCAAGCCGGGTTTTAAATCGTTTGACCGATCCCTTGAAAACCCCGATGCTTTCATTGCCGGAAAAATCTTCTTCGCTGCCTTCAAAAAGAGCCTGCATCCCAAGGCAGATCCCCAAAAAAGGCTGGTCCGATTTGAGATATTCCCTTAAAGGCTCAATATATTTTTTTTGATTGAGAATTTTTATCATGTTTTCATAATTGCCCACACCCGGGAACAGAAGTCTTTCAGCATCCAGTATATCTGAAGGCTTTTGTATCTCTTTTACGGTTCCACCTAGTTTTTCAATGGCATTTACAACACTCCGGACGTTTCCGGCGCCATAATCCAGAAGACTGATGATCATATCGGCTTATCCTTCAAATAAAGGGATCTGCATTATTTTTTCTTTGAGCTCACCTTCAAATTTCATGGGCTTTCCTGTGAAATCCGCTATGACAAAGGTAATGTCTGCATCAATGCAGACGGCGTTTGTCGTTTTATTGACAATCTGCTGCTTTATCACAGCGCTTTTATTGCCGATTTTTCCAAGACCGGACCGGATAAGAATCATATCACCGACTTTGGCCTGGCTTTTGTATGAGATATTGATATTAACGACAAAAAACAAAAACCCTTTTTTCATAAATTCTTCAAGGTTCAAATGATCTTCTAAAAGCTGCCACCGGCCTTCTTCCAAAAATTCCAGATAACGGGCATTGTTGACATGCTGGTAAAGATCGGTGTGATAGCCTCTTATTTTTATTTCCGGTTCCATTTTCAACTCCTGAATTGTGGTCTGATCAACAGGGTCTGGTTTTATCATTCAACCTCATTTTAAGAAAGAAAAATCTCTATCTTTGCCGGATCAATCTTTTATGGCAATAATCCCCTGCAAGTCTTCCTTGAAACAGACGGCAATGAATTTTGATTTTTCAAGCCGCTTTATCGTATTCACAATAAAGCGGTCACCGGCATTAATCTTTTTTGGGATACCGGTATAATGAAATAGTTTTGAACCGGGCGCCATGACCCGAAAAAGCGAATCATAAAAGGTTTTCCCGTAAAGGTCCCCGGTTTGGGATGTAAATCTTGGCGGGTCATGGATGATACTGTTAAAGAGGTTGTCTTCAACCCTGCCAATATATTGGGTAATATCGGCATGGATAAAGCTGACCCGATCTTCACCCGTTTTTTCCAGCCAGGGATTCAGGTTGCGGAGCTGGATGACCTCACTGTTTTTTTCTGTTGAAATCACTTTTCGTGCCCCGGCCTTTAAAGCAAAAATGGCTGAATACCCAAGACCGCCGCAGGTATCAAGGACCAAATCCCCTTTTGAAACCACCAGCCGGGTTTTTTGTTTTGCATCCATCAGGGGGTCGATCTCTTTTGAGCGGTGCATCTTGATACCGTCGATCTCGAGGATGGGCGCAGTTTTTGTGGGAGAAAGCTTATAATAAGCATTGCCCCGGATTTCAAGAGGACTCAGGGTATTATCCCGGAACATAAAAATTTTATTTTTTCCAGAAGCAATGCCTTGAAGTTTTTCCCTGTCAATAAAAAGAGAGTGCCCCAGCATAAGCCTGTCTTTTTCAATCAGCCACAGATTTTCAGTCAGATTGAGATCAAGTGACAACCGGATTTCATTTTTTCCGTTCTGCATGGCATCAAGAACGGCAGCCACCGTTTCAAAATGGAAAAAAAATAACGGTGGCGTCATCTAAAAATCAATACTGCCGGGAGTCCTGGGAAACGGGATCACATCCCGGATATTGCCGATACCGGTAATCATCATTAAAAACCGCTCAAATCCCATGCCAAACCCGGAGTGGGGAACAGAGCCGTATTTTCTGGAGTCCAGATACCACCAGTAATTTTCCAAGGGCAGGTTCATCTGTTTCATCCGATCTTCAAGTACATCCAGCCGCTCTTCTCTCTGGCTGCCGCCGATGAGTTCTCCGATTCCCGGCACCAGGAGGTCCACGGCAGCAACTGTTTTGCCATCATCATTGGACCTCATATAAAAGGGTTTGATTCCTTTGGGATAATCCGTCAGAAAGACCGGTTTCTTGCAATACACTTCCGCCAGAAACCGTTCATGCTCGGATTGAAGGTCTGTGCCGTATTCAACCGGGAATTCAAAGGTCTGACCGGATTTTTTCAGGATATTCACGGCATCCGTATAGGTGATTCTGGCAAATTCAGAATTTAAAAGAGTATCAATTCGTGCCTCAAGGGTTTTATCCACAAAATTTTTAAACAGGGACATGTCTTCGGCACATTCTTCCACAGCATGCCGGGTCAAGTATTTCACAAGCTCTTCACCGTGATCCATATTGCCTTTTAAATCACAGAAGGCCATTTCCGGTTCCAGCATCCAGAATTCAGCCACATGGCGGCTGGTATTGGAATTTTCCGCCCTGAATGTCGGGCCGAAGGTATACACATCGCCAAGGGCCATGGCAAACATTTCGGCAGACAATTGGCCGGACACGGTCAGATTGGATTCCCGGCCGAAGAAATCAAGACTGAAATCCATTTTCCCAATTTTTTTAACGGTTTCAGGGTCAAGGCTCGTGACCCTGAACATTTCCCCTGCCCCCTCGCAGTCGGAACCAGTGATCAGAGGTGTTGTCAGATATCGAAACCCTTTTTCCTTGTAAAATTTATGAACGGCATAGGCCATTTCAGACCTGAGCCGGAAGGTGGCTCCGAATTTATTGGTTCTGGGTCTCAGATGGGCAATGGTTCTTAAAAATTCATCGGAATGTCTTTTTTTCTGAAGAGGGTAGGAGTCGGGCGCAATGTTGATAATTTCTACCTCTTTGGCCTTGACTTCCCATTTCTGGCCTTTTCCCGGAGATTCCACAAGGGTTCCAAAAACCGATACAGAGCTTCCTGTGGTCAGGGTGCTGATGTCTGCATAATTGATCAGATTCTTATCTGCAATGGCCTGGATATTTGAAAGACATGATCCGTCATTGATTTCCATGAAAGAGAATTCTTTTGAGTCCCGTTTTGTTCTGATCCAGCCTTTGACAAGCACATCTCCGGGGGATTGACCGAGGTTGAGCAGCACATGGATTTTGGTTCTTTTCATTGCTTTATCCTGGAAAAAATATTAAATTAAAAATTTTGATTACACCCTTTACCCAAAAAGGTTTGTTTATAAAAATCAGTATCATGCATAAAGAAAATTATCAAGATATCCTTTCCCTGGTCCGGATGCCCACACAATACGTCGGCAATGAAATCAATACGGTAAAAAAAGATCTGAAAACGGTTGATCTGACCTTTGCCCTGGTATTCCCGGATCTGTATGAAATCGGAACCTCCCATTTCGGGCTTCAGATTTTGTATTCCATTTTAAACAGCCATGAAAAAATAGCAGCAGAGCGATTCTTTGCACCTGCCCCGGATATGGAAGCCCTTCTTTTGGAAAAGAAAATCCCCTGCCTTTCCATGGAATCGAAAAAAGAGCTGAAAAGTTTTGACATCATCGGTATCAGCTTGCTTTATGAGCTGAATTTTACCAATATTCTGACTCTTTTGAGCCTGTCTTCCATCCCGTTTTATGCAAGGGACAGGGAAGATATATTTCCTCTTGTTATTGGTGGCGGCCCCTGTGCGTTTAATCCCGAGCCTCTGGCCGATTTTTTTGATGCTTTTGTGATCGGGGACGGTGAAGAGGTCTCCATCGAGATTGCCAACCTTGTCATGGCTTTTAAAAAAGAGGGGGACGGCCAAAAGAAAACTTTGCTGAGACTTTTGTCAAAAATCGACGGGGTGTACATCCCTTCCTTTTTTACATCGGCCTATGATGCTGCCGGCTTTCAGCGGCTTACCCCTTTATTTGAAGACTATCAGACTGTTCGGAGGGCGTTTTTGCCAAGTCTGACCAAAGAAACCTTTCCTGTTTCTCCGATTATCCCTTTTGCAAAGCCGGTTCATGACCGGTTGAGACTTGAAATTGCACGGGGCTGTTCAAGGGGCTGCCGGTTCTGCCAGGCAGGGATGATATACCGCCCGGTGAGAGAAAGATCCCTGGAAGACCTGATTGACATCACAAAAACCTCCTTAAAAACAACCGGCCATTCCGACATCTCTCTTCTATCTTTAAGTACCGGGGATTATTCAAACCTGCCGGAACTGATGAAACGTCTGCATGCCATTGGTCAGGAACATTGCAATGCCATTTCTTTGCCTTCCATCCGGGCGGAGAAGCTTACCCCGGATCTCATGCAGATCATCAAAAAAGTCAGGAAAACCGGGTTTACCATTGCGCCGGAAGCCGGGTCCCAAAGGCTAAGAGACATGATTAATAAAAATCTGACTGAAGACAGCATTCTCTCAACCGTTGAAAATGCAATGAGCCTTGGCTGGAAAAATATCAAACTGTATTTCATGCTGGGATTGCCTTTTGAAACTTCTGAAGATATTGAAGCCATCTGCCGTCTTTCAAGGCGGCTGGCCTCTTCCTATGCCAAGGGCAAAAAGACCATTAACGTGAGCACTACCTGTTTTATTCCCAAGGCCCATACCCCGTTTCAGCGGTGCAGCCAGATCAGTCTTGATGAGGCCATGGAAAAGCTTCAATACTTAAAAAGCAATCTGAGACACCCAAAGATCAACCTGAAATGGCAGAGTCCGGAGATGAGCCTTTTGGAAGGGGTCTGGTCAAGGGGAGACAGAAGACTGTCAAAGCTTCTGGTTGCTGCCTTTGAAAATGGGTGCCGCCTGGACGGCTGGACGGATAAATTTGATTTTTCCTTATGGCAGAAGGCATTTGAAGAAACCGGCATTGATCCTTTGTTTTATACCACCCGTGAAAGGGATGAAGATGAGCCTCTTCCCTGGGACCATATTGATTCAGGTGTATCTTCTTTGTTTTTAAAAAAGGAATTTCAAAAAGCAAAAGAAAGGGCCCTGACTCCGGACTGCCGGGACAATGACTGCACCGGATGCGGGGTTTGCGATTTCAAAACCATCAAACCCATGCTTTATGACGGCATTCCGGATATCAGGGAGGCAGGCCCTGTCTCCTCTCAGGATCAAAAACGACGGCCGGATGAGGCCTTTGCCAAGTTTGAACTCTCATTTTCAAAGCTGGATGAGGCAAGGTTTTTTGGCCATCTTGAGCTGGGCATCATTTTTCAGCGGGCCGTTAAAAGAGCAGGGCTGAATGCCAAGTATTCACAGGGGTTTAATCCTTTAATGCAGATTTCCTTTGAAAATGCCCTGCCAGTGGGAATGGAAAGCGAAGAAGAAACCCTTTTTATTTATTTTGAAAAAGAAATGGCGCCGGCCAAAATTATTGCTTTGTTGAACCAAGAGCTTCCCAAAGGTCTTTTGATTACCGGTTGCAACCGTTTCAACCGGGCAAAACAAGAAAATGAAAAAACTGCCCGATACACTGTCCGGCTTTCAGGTGGAAGTTTTGATCAAGACGAAGTGGATAAGTTCTTGCAATTGCCTGAATTTATTGTCCAGGACTTAAGCAAAAAGGGAAAGACACGGACAACGGATTTAAGAAAAGCAGTTGAAAAAATATCCTTCATCAATTCATATACGATTGAAATGATACTAAAAAGCTATAACGAACGAACCGTAAGGCCCATGGAAATACTGACAAATTGTTTTAAACTGGATGAAAAAGCCCTGGCTTCAGCCGGAATAACAAAAAAAAAACAAGGATAGATCCATGTTAAAAGAACTTGTTGTCAATGCCGCCCCCCATGAAACCCGCGTGGCGCTTTTAGAAAACGGCACGGTTGCGGAAGTTTTTATTGAAAGACAGGATGAGACCTCCATTGCCGGAAATATTTATAAAGGACGGGTTCAGCGGGTTTTACCGGGGATGCAGGCAGCTTTCGTGGATATCGGGTTTGACCAGGCCGCATTTATCTATGTGGATGATGTTCTGGATACGGCCAGCCATGTCATGTACCTGAAATTTGAGCAGGGAAATGATGGGGAAGAACCCGGTGAAGCAGACATGGAAACAGCAGATATTTCAGGAAATCTGCCTTCCTGGAAGTCTTCCATGAATCATGACTGCAGCATTGAAGAATTGTTGACCGAAGGCCAGGAAGTCTTGGTTCAGGTTGCCAAGTCATCCATCGGGACCAAGGGCCCGAGGGTTACGACCCACATCTCCCTTGCCGGCCGGTATATGGTCCTCATGCCCACAGTGGATCATATCGGTGTCTCAAAAAGGATTGAGAAAGATGCCGAGCGGGTCCGCCTGAAAGACCTCTTATTGTCCATCCGGAAAAATAAATTCGGCTATATTTTAAGAACCCAGGCAGAAGGGATCGATGCAGACACCATGGCAAAGGAAATCGAATTTCTGACCAAGACATGGGAAGCAATCCTTTTAAAAAGCAAAACCGCGCCAGCCCCATCCCTCATATATAAGGATCTTACCGTCACATTCCGGGCAGTAAGGGATCTTCTGGCCAATGAAGCGGATAAGCTCATCATTGATTCAAAGGAAGAATATGAAAATGTCCAAAGATTTTTAAAACGGCTCATGCCGGATGTAAAATTATCTGTGGAACTCTATGAGGGAAGGGAATCCATCTTTGATGCCTATAATATCGAAGGGGATGTGGCAAGGGCGTTAAAGAAAAAAGTATGGCTCAAATCCGGGGGCTATATCGTGATTGAACATACGGAGGCCCTGGTGGCCATTGATGTCAATACCGGCCGCTATGTGGGCAAACACAATTTTGATGAAACCATCTTAAAAACCAATCTGGAAGCGGTAAAAGAGATTGCCTACCAGATCAGGCTCCGCAATATCGGCGGTATCATCATCATTGATTTTATTGACATGAAAAAAGAACATCACCGGGAAAAGGTCATGGCCCAGATGAACGAGGCCATGAAAAAGGACAAAAGCCAGACCAATATCCTGCCCCTGACCGAGCTTGGCCTTGTGCAGATGACCAGAAAACGAATCCGGCGCAACCTGACCCGGACCTTGTGTGAGCCCTGCTTTTACTGCAATGGAGACGGACACCTGCTGTCCGGGAAATCCATCTGTCATAAAATTTATAGGGATCTGGTCACTGAGGCGGCCGATATCATGGGCAACCGGTTTACAGTCAAGGTTCACCCTGAAATTGCCCAATTGCTCCACGGGCGGGAAAAACACCTGATTTCATCCCTTGAAAAACAGTTTGCAAAGCCCATTGTGATTTACCCGGAACCCAATTATCATATTGAAGAATACCATATATTTGAATCCCTGGTAAAATAACAGGGGAGGGATGGATACCGGTTTGGAGCCCGAATTGTTACCGTTACCGGGTGCCAAGGCGTTAAAGTGTTTTAATAAACAAGGATTGCTTTTTCTCGAATATCAGGAGGGATAGTAAGGTTCAGTTTCTCCGCCTGGGGCAGGTTAATAAAGATCAGATTTTCATCCAGAAAGGCCGCCGGCATTTTTCCGGGGCTTATCCCTTTTTGCAGGACGTCGAAAGCCATGGGTATGACAAGCTTATCCGCCATAAGAGTGTAGTCACTTGCCAGAGCAGCCACAGCTCCTTGTTTTAACCCCATTTTATTAAATGAAAAAACAGGGATTTTCTTATGGTCGCATATTTCAATAAAGTTTGAGATATTGTTGTAAAGCATATTACTGGATCCGATGGATAAAGCATCTACGCCTTCATCTATCATTTGCTTGACTGTGGCGGTTAATTCTTCCGGATGGGAAACCACGGCTATTGTGTATTTAATTTCCAATTTTTCACATGCCCTGCGAACTTCAGGGAGTTCTCCTTTTTTGGATTTGTTGTTACCATCAAAAACAAACCCCATATGCTTAAGACCGGGTAGAATTTTTTTAAAAAAAATTAATTGTTTTTCAAGGGAAATATAATATGAAACACCTGAAATATTGCCGCCTGGAGGTCCGATCGTCCGAAATCCCAGAGAAAGAGGATTGTTGACATTGGTGTAGAGTGTCGGCGTCTTTTTTATCACATGGTTTGCAATGATAAGGGCGTCAGATGTTATGACAATGATGAGATCGTATTTTCGATCATCCAGATCTTTCAGGATGTTTATGGATTCAGAAACATTTCCTTTGCCGGAAAACTGAAAAACTACAATATTTTTGTCGGCCTGTTTTAGCTTGTCCTCTAAATAGATTGCCGTTGTCTCCTTTTCAGTGAGCCGGTCATCAAAATCAAAAACAGCCACTCTTTGTGCAACTGCATCATTACAGCCAAGGAGAATCATAACCATGATCATAAGAAAACAGGTTTTCATAATTTATGTATAAAAGGATTTTTTCTGAAAAGACAAGAAAATACAGATCAAATCCCAAAATAAAAACACCCCTTGTTAATTTTTCCATTTGTTTCAGACTTTGTCTGATATTTTCAGAAAAATCTCTGAAACTATCAGACTTTTTTTAGAATATTCATCTTCCCATTGCATCGGAATAAAAAGAAAACAACCAGTGAGCCCCTTATGGTCCGGCGACTTTCATTTTTCACAGTAATCCTGAGAAAGGCCGGCATGGAAATCGCACTATTCAGGGAAGGAAAAGTATCCCGGAATTCAAATTTAAAAAAGAATATCCGAGCTATTTAAAAAACCTAAAATGAAAGGAGTATCAACATGTTTAAAAAGTCATTCACAGTAACTGCGTTGATTTTATTGCTTTGTGCCGGATTCACAGCCCATAGCCAAGGGGCAGGCTATCCTTCCCAGCCGCTGGAAATTGTGGCGCCTGCAAATCCTGGCGGCGGATGGGACGCGATAGCCCGGACAATCAACCGCACTCTTGAGATCGAGAAACTCTATCCTCAACCCATGTCGGTTTTGAATAAGCCGGGAGGAGGTGGTGCCGTGGGCATGGCATATATCAACTCTAAAAAGGGAGATGATTATGAACTGGTGGTTTATTCTCCGCCGCTGATCATCAACACGATCAACAAGACCTTTTCCCAGGGCTATACAACACTGACACCGCTGGCCAAGCTGATTACGGACTACCAGGTGTTCATCGTAAAGGCAGATTCACCCTTTAAGACATTCAATGATCTGATAGCTGAAATAAAGAAAAATCCTGGTGCTGTGAAGTTTGCCGGTGGGTCTTCCCCGGGTTCCATGGACCATCTGGCCTTCTGTAAGGTTGCAAAATTGGCCGGGGTGAATGCCAAAGACCTGTCATATGTCGCCTTCTCGGGTGGCGGGGAAGCGCTGATCGCCCTTTTAGGCGGGAATGTGGCTTTTGTTTCCAGCGGGACAGGCGAGGTCCTGCCGCAAATTGAAGCAGGAAAGGTTCGCGCTCTGGCGATCACCTCCAGTGTGCGGGGCAGCGGTCCGCTAAAGGATGTCCCGACCCTCAAGGAACTGGGGTTCAACACCACCTATGAAGTGTGGCGAGGTGTTTTCGGGGCTCCGGGTATGTCTGAAGAGGCACAGGCGTTTTGGGGAAAGACGATTAAAACGATGGTAGAGACGGCGACCTGGAAGGAATCCCTCCAAAAATTGCAGTGGGCACCTGCCTATGAGGATGCAGTCGGTTTTGGAAAATTCCTTAAAGAGGAAGAAAAGTCATACCAGGAATTGATGACAGAGCTTGGTTTTGCAAAATAGGGATCTGATTACTGAAACCCGGTGCCGGAGTTTCTCTCCGGTCCCGGGAATATATGGGAGCCATTTATGAAGGAAAATAGAGAAGAACAGATCGCCGGTATTGTGCTGATCATTTTTTCCGCAATCTACCTGACCGGTGCCTTTTTTATTCCGATGCCGGTATTAAAGCAGCAGTTGGGCCCTGGTGCTTTTCCCATTGCCACCGGTTTCGGAATGCTGATCTTGGCTTGCATTTATGTCTGGCAGCAGTACCGGGGGGGGCCGGCTAAGGCGTCTGAGGAAGAGATCGAAAAGCGGGCTGTGATTATCGGTGCTGAGGGGAAGATTGAGAAAAAGGCAGATCTGAAGACCATGGTCTTTATTCTGGTGCTGATGCTGCTCTATGCTTTCTTTTTTGAAATTCTCGGTTATGCCGTATCGACTTTTTTAATGTTTATGGCGGGTACGCTTTTTCTGGACCGGCGTCACCCGGTACGCGACGGGGTGATAGCGGTGATATCGAGTTTTGTTCTATACTATATTTTTACCATTTTATTACGGGTTCAGCTTCCTCCAGGGCTGCTGAAATTTCTAAAATAATGAAGTGAGATCAGAAGGAGGTCGGTGTGGATTTTTTAAGTCACTTCTGGAGCAATGTGGCCCTCGGGTTCGGTGTGGCAGGAACACCCATGAATCTATTGCTCTGTTTTGCCGGTGTTTTTCTGGGCACATTGATTGGTGTTCTGCCGGGAATCGGACCCATGACAGGTGTGGCGCTTTTGATACCGCTGACCTTTGGTCTGCAGCCCAATGCCGCAATCATACTGATGGCGGGAATTTATTATGGGGCAATGTACGGGGGATCGACAACATCGATTTTAGTCAACACACCGGGCGAATCTTCAAGTGTAGTGACCTGTCTGGACGGTTACCAGATGGCGAAGAAGGGCCGGGCGGGTCAAGCCCTGGCAGCAGCAGCCATCGGCTCCTTTATTGCAGGGACATTTGCAACCCTCATGCTGATGCTGTTTGGTCCCTGGATAGCCGGGATCGCTCTGAATTTCGGACCGCCGGAATTCTTTTCTCTTATGGTGGCCGGACTTACCGTTGTGACGAGCCTGGCCGGCCGTTCTCTTGTGAAGGCCTTGTTTGCCACACTGTTCGGACTGGCGATCTCAACAATGGGGATTGATAACCAGAGCGGTGTTCCCCGGTTTGTGTTCAACAATCCCGAACTGATGGATGGTCTTGAGTTCCTGGTGGTAGCCATCGGGCTTTTTGCCTTGTGTGAGGTGTTTGTTAATATGGCGGACATGAAGGGAGCGGTTCTGGAGAGGCTCAGCATCAAGGGCAGTCTCTGGATGAGCAAAGAAGACTGGAAACGCTTTTTCCCGTCTTGTATCCGCGGTACGCTTTCGGGTTTTTTCATTGGCGGGATTGCCGGCGCAGGCGCAGCAGTGGCGAGTTTTGTCGCTTACGGCATTGAAAAAAAATCCAGCAAATACCGTGACGAACTGGGCTATGGTGCCATCGAGGGCGTTACAGGACCTGAATCGGCAAACAACGCTGCCGCCGGCGGCTCATTGATTCATCTTCTGTGTCTGGGGATACCAGGGAGCGGCACAACCGCCATCATGCTAGGTGCCCTTCTGATGATCGGCCTGCAGCCGGGGCCTTTGCTTTTTGTTCAGCAGCCTGATTTTGTCTGGGGTCTGATCGCCAGCATGTATATCGGCAACGCCATGTTGCTTGTTCTGAACCTGCCTCTGGTAGGATTATGGGTGAAACTCCTGGACATCCCCCTTTACCTGTTGATGTTGTTTATCATCATGTTTTCTTTTCTAGGGGTTTATACGGTCAACAACAGTGTCCAGGATTTGTTTTTAATGGTGGGCTTCGGTGTGATCGGTTACCTGATGAAGCGAGTTGATATCCCGGCCGCTCCGGTCATCCTTGGGATTGTTCTCGGAAAACTCATGGAAGAGAAGATGCGTCAGTCTCTGGTTATCTCCGACGGGAGCGTTATGATCTTCATCAACCGTCCGATTTCCCTCTGCCTTCTGTTGCTGGCGGTTGTGGCGATTACCAATCCCTATTGGAAGCAGATCGGCCAAAGCATTCAACGGTTATTCGGCGGGTCGCCCACTGCATAGCCCAAAAATTTTTTAGAGAGCCTGGGGCAAAGAAACCCCATGGCTCTCCGGTGATGATTCGTGTGCGTAGTACCGTGAGTATCCTGTCTTAAATCTATGAACCTAAACAATATGATATTGGCAATGTCGTAATGTTTGTGATACCTTTCGGAATAGTCTTGTACGGACGGCAACGCCTCTGTATCCCGACACGACCCTGAGAACCATGATTTTTTTATTAGATTGTATAAGGAGCAACAAATGTCAAAGATACAAATGAAAACGCCCCTTGTCGAGATTGACGGAGATGAGATGACAAGGGTTTTATGGCCTCTTATCAAGAAAAAGCTCATTGAGCCTTTCCTTGATTTGAAAACCGAATATTATGATCTGGGAATTCATAAAAGGGATCAGACGGATGACCGGATTACCGTTGATGCGGCAAATGCCATTAAAAAATATGGAGTGGGTGTAAAAAATGCCACCATTACACCGAATCAGGAGCGGGTGGACGAATATAAGCTTAAAAAACAGTGGAAAAGCCCCAATGGTAAAATTCGTGCCATTCTGGACGGAACGGTTTTCAGAAAGCCTATTCTGGTAAAAAATATTCCCCCGGCTGTTACGTCCTGGAGAAAACCGATTGTTGTGGGAAGACATGCCTATGGAGATGTGTATAAAAACGCCGAAATCAAGACCAAGTCCGGCGGTAAGGCAGAAATCGTTTTTACCGATGCTCAAGGAAATGAAACCCGGGAAACCATCATGGAGCTTCCGGGTCCGGGTATTATCCAGGGAATGCACAATACCGATGCGTCTATCTCGAGCTTTGCCAGGGCCTGTTTTGAATATTCTCTCGGGGAAAAAATAGATTGCTGGTTTGCCACAAAAGACACGATTTCAAAAAAATATGATCAAACATTTAAACTGATCTTTGAAGAAATTTTTAAAAATGAATACAAGGAAAAATTTAAAGCTGCCGGAATTTCTTTTTTTTATTCACTGATAGATGATGTCGTTGCAAGAATAATGAAAACAGAAGGCGGGCTGCTCTGGGCTTGCAAGAACTATGACGGAGATGTCATGAGTGACATGGTGGCTTCCGCTTTCGGCTCCCTTGCCATGATGTCGTCAGTTCTGGTATCGCCCCAGGGGTATTATGAATATGAAGCGGCTCATGGAACGGTTCAGAGGCATTATTACAAGCATCTTAAGGGTGAAAAAACCTCAACCAATGCCGTAGCCCTTATCTTTGCCTGGACAGGAGCCCTGAGAAAAAGAGGGGAGCTTGATTCTTTGCCCGAACTTGGGATTTTTTCAGATAAACTTGAAAAAACGATAATTGAGACCATCGAAGATGGCTATATGACAGGGGACCTTGCCGCCATCTGCCGCCCACCGGCAAAAAAGGTGCTTGATTCTGTTCAATTTCTCGATACGCTCGTCTTGAGACTTAAAGAGGCATTGTAACACGCATTTAAAAAATATGGGGCTCCGGACAGTCTGCCTGGGCCCCATACAAATTCAATATTTCTTTCCCGCACTTTCCATTTTTTTCAGACCCTGTCTGATGCCATCAGAAGAATCTCCGGAAATATCAGACTTTTTTTAAAAAATTTATCTTTCCATGGTATCGGGGAAATATGACAAAAATAATGATATCCTTATTATTCGGCAGCTTTCATTTTTCAATGAAAGATAGAGAAAGGCCGGCATGGAAATAGCAATGTTAGGGATAGAAAAGAATATCGGAATTCAAATTTGAAAAAGATACTCCAGCCTCTTTTTAGTAACTGGAGAAAAGTCATGAAAGGGAAAAAAATGGCTCAAAAAGGAATTAGAGAATACGATGCTAAAAAAATTCTTGCCGGGCAATTGGAAGCGATCAGCCATGGAGAGCTGGTCTGCAGCGGCAAGGTCGCTCTAATCAGCGCAGAGACCACGATAGATGAAGCTGCTGTTTTGGAGCCATGGCTTAAAAAAGGAGGGCTTGTTGTCAAACCGGATCAGCTCTTTGGGAAAAGAGGGAAAAACGGTCTTGTTTTCACTGGCGCCGGCAATGAAGGTGCTTCTTTTGAAGAAGCAAAACAATGGATTAATGAAAGGCTGGGTAAAAAGGTCAAGCTTCTTTCCGGAATTGAAGGCACGCTGACCCATTTTCTTTTGGAGCCCTATATCCCACACGGTAGAGAGTATTATATCGCGTTCACAGGCAATGCAAAAGAAGATGTGATCATGCTTTCCTGCCACGGGGGGGTGAATGTGGAAACAAGCTGTGATTTTATGGCAAAAGAAGGGGTGGGTGTTGATGAAGATCTGTCTGATGAAACGGCTGCAATTTTGTTAAAAGATGTCGAAGAGGACAAAAAGCAAGTCTTTATCAAGGTTGTAAAATACCTCCTGGAATTTGTGAGAGAAAACCATATTGCTTCATTGGAACTGAATCCTTTCACCGTAAGGGGCAATGAATTGATTCCGATGGATGCGGTTGTCAGGGTTGATGATACCGCTGGTTTTATCTGCCGTGAAAAATGGGGTGACCTTGTCTTTCCGGCTCCTTTTGGGACGGAATTAAGCCCTGCTGAAAAATATATACAAGAGCTGGATGAAAAAACCGGAGCCAGTTTAAAACTGTCTATCCTGAACCCAAAAGGGAAAATATGGACCATGGTGGCAGGGGGTGGAAGCTCTGTTATCTATGCGGATACGGTCGTTGATTTGGGTAAAGGGAGCGAACTTGCCAACTATGGAGAATACTCGGGTGATCCCACAACCGAAGACACCTGTGAATATGCCAAAACCCTATTGAAGCTCATGACGGAAAACAATGGAAAAGTATTGATCATTGGAGGCGGCATTGCCAATTTTACAGATGTGGCTAACACTTTTAAAGGGATTATTCTTGCGTTAACCGAATATGCCGGAAAACTCAAAGAAAAAGGAATCAACATCTTTGTTCGCCGCGGCGGACCCAATTATAAAAAAGGGTTGGAGATCATCCGGCAGGCTGGAGAAAAATTGGGCATAGATCTTCAGGTTTATGGCCCTGAAACGCATATGACAAGAATTGTAAAGCTTGCACTTGAGAAAATTTGACCTGGAGGAACCTAAAATGAATAAAAATGAGTATTTGCTTTTTGATCATAATTCAAAAGCAATCATATACGGAAATCAACCCAAAGCTGTACAGAGAATGCTTGATTTTGATTATCTGTGCCGAAAAACGGAACCGTCGGTTGCAGCCGTCGTAAACCCGGTAGGTTCCCAAAAAGGGATGATGAAACTTTTTTTTGGCCACAAGGAAATAATCATTAATGTTTATCATCGCATGGACCATGCTTCTGTTACTCATCCGGAAGCAGGCGTGTTGATCAATTTTGCATCACATCGGTCTGCTTATGAAACCAGCAAAGAGGCTTTAAATCTTCCAAATATTAAAACCCTTGTCATCATCGCGGAAGGCATTCCTGAAAGACAGACCAGGAAATTGATTGCATTGAGAAAAAAACTGGGGAAATGGATAATCGGGCCTGCCACTGTGGGCGGTTTTGTTCCGGGTAAGTTCAAGATTGCCAATGCCGGCGGGGCAATATCAAATCTTTTGGAATCCAGGCTTTTTCAATCCGGCAGTGTGGGGTTTGTATCAAAATCCGGAGGAATGCTCAATGAGATGGCCAATGTTGTCTCCCAATATGCAGATGGCCTTTTTGAAGGCATTGCTGTCGGAGGCGATGCTTTTCCAGGCTCCGCAATGCTGGATCATCTCATCCGATATGAGAAAAACCCTGATATCAAAATGATGGTGGTTTTGGGAGAAGTAGGAGGAACGGAAGAGTATGCCATTGTGAAAGCCATAAAGAATGGAACCCTTAAAAAGCCCCTTATTGCATGGGTTACGGGAACCTGTGCCAAAGTGTTTCCGGCTCAGGTGCAATTTGGCCATGCCGGTGCAATGGCAAAAGGAGACAATGAAACCGCGGATGCCAAAAATAAAGCATTGAAAGATGCAGGGGCACATGTTCCCATGTCTTTTGATGATCTTGGTGAAATCATTCATGATGTGTATGTAAAATTAAAGGAACAAGGCATCATTCTTTCAAAATCGGAAATAGTTCCCCCGGAATTACCTTTGGAATTCAGCCCGGAATCCATGAGGGTTTCCAGTAATATCATTTCTACAATCTGTGATGAGCGACAGGAAGAATTAAACTATGCCGGTGTTTCCATATCAAAAATCATAAAAGAGGGGTACACGATAGGAGATGTCATCTCCCTTTTATGGTTTAAGAAGCGGCTTCCAACATATGTGGCTGATTTTTTTGAACTCGCATTGAAACTTTCCGCAGACCATGGTCCGTGTGTCAGCGGCGCTCACAATGCCATCGTCACGGCCCGTGCCGGAAAAGACCTTACTGCGTCTTTGGCAAGTGGGTTGCTCACCATCGGTCCTCGATTCGGAGGAGCGATTGATGAGGCGGCAAGAAGTTTCAAAACCGCCTATGAAAGCGGGATGACACCTTTGGAATTTATCAAAAAGATGAAAACCTTGGGTGCTAATATCTCCGGTATCGGCCACAAGGTAAAATCCGTTAAAAACCCGGATGCCAGAGTGACACAGATGATCAACTGGGCCAGACAACATTTGCCCCAAACAGAGCTCCTTGATTATGCTCTTGAAGTTGAGAAACTGACCACCGCTAAAAAAGGAAGCCTTATTCTAAATGTAGACGGGGGGATCGGGGTCCTTTTTGTGGATATGATAAAATCCACCGGGCTTTATACCAATGAAGAAATAGATGAAATAATTGAAATCGGCACATTGAATGCCATTTTTGTGTTGGGCCGCACCATAGGGATTATCGGGCATTTTCTGGATCAAAAACGATTAAAGCAGGGGTTGTACAGACACCCATGGACGGATGTCTGTTACATAATTCCCGATTGATACGGGAGGCTGATAAAGTTTTAACATCAAACAAACAAAGCCGTCATTTGATTGATTTATTTGGTTATAGGGCTGAAAATATTATTAAAGAAATTAAAAATATGATAGATTACAGAACCGGTTATAAAATGGGGTTTTTCATTTAATAGTTTCCAAATTTGAAAAAAGGGAGGGTAAAGATTTTTGTTTGGTCTTTTCAAATCCCCCCAGCGATCCATTTCCAAAGAAGTTTCCATGGGATTGATTATAACGATTATTTTCGTTTCAAGCATTTCTTTTGTTGTTGCCCACAAGGTTGCCGAGAATAAAGCCCATGAACACTTGAATGCAAAAGCAGATGAATATATTCTTCATTTAAAGAATATCCTCATTCTTCCCATATGGAATTATGATTATGAAACCATTGACGCCATTGGACAGACTTATCTTCAAAATGAACAGATAGCCGGTATCACAATCATTGACAGCAGAGGAAACACCTGCATTTCAGTTACAAAAAAAGATGCCTCCCCACTGGTGGCACGTTCTGCCGATTTGTTCCACTATAACCTGCCCATCGGCTCTGTGGAGATCTCCTTGACATCCAGTTATTATAATATCTGGAATCGTCAGATGTTCTGGTATTTTGGTTTTATTATCCTGATCAATCTTTTGTCTTTGATCATTATGACGGGATTCCTGTTAAGGTGGTCGCTGAACAAACCACTGAATTTGCTTAATAAAATTGTAAATTCCTATGCCGCTAAAAAAAATATTTCCGTTCATGAGAAAATGCCCTATTCAGAATTCATGCCGTTGATTGATACCTTGGAGAATATGGGAAATGAGATAAAATTGAGGATATCTGAATTAAAGAAAGCAGAAAAGAATTACAGGAGCATATTTGAAAATGCCACAGAAGGCATTTTCCAGTCCACCCTGAGCGGAAAAGTCATAAATGCAAACCCAGCATTTGCAAGTATTTTGGGCTATCCTTATCCTGAAGAACTGATAGCTGAAATAGATGATATCGGCAACCAGCATTATGCCCACCCTGAGCAAAGGGAAGAATTTTTAAAAATTCTGGAGAAAGATAAGGTAATCAAATCCTATGAGGTGCAATTCAAGAGAAAGGACAGCAGTATTATCTGGGTCTCTGTGAATGCTCTTCCGATTTATGATTCCCAAGGCAATTTTCACCATATCGAAGGTTTGGTCCAGGATATAACGGAAAGAAAAAAATCCGAAACAGAGCTTCAAAGACTGTCAACCGCAGTGGAACAAGTCGCAGAGAATATCATCATCACCGACATGGAAGGAAAAATTAAATATATCAATCCTGCCTTTGAAAGAAGTACAGGGTATCAACTTAAAGAAATAGTTAACAACGAGCATCGTTTTTTAGGGGCTGATGAAACCGAAAAAAAGATTTATGATGAAATTCTGATAACGGCAGAGAAGGATCAGGTCTGGACCGGAAGGGTGACAAGCAGAACAAAGGATAATGCCTTACTGATCGAAGATGTGATTGTTTCTCCCATAAAAAATCCGTTGGGGCAGTTTCTTGGCTATGTTTCCATCAATCGGGACGTCACCTTAAAAGCAAAATTTGAAAACCAGTTGAGACAATCCCAAAAAATGGAAGCCATCGGCACTCTGGCCGGAGGGATTGCCCATGATTTTAATAATATACTGGGCGTGATCATCGGTTGCACGGAAATCGCCAGAAATTGTATACCCAAAAACCACAGGGCGGTTAGAGATCTTGAGCAGGTATTGACTGCGGGAATGAGAGCTAAATTGCTGGTAAGCCAGATCCTTGCTTTCAGCAGACAGGAAGAGGGGGAACAAATTCCTTTGATTCTTTCTCCATTAATCAAGGAAGCGGTAAAATTTTTAAAAGCCACACTCCCCAAAATCATTGAAATCAGAGTAAGCTTAAATACAGATTCCGGTATCATTTTGGCAGACCCCATACAAATGCAGCAGATTTTAATGAATTTGTGTGCAAACTCTTCACAGGCAATCGGCAGAAACAGGGGCTTGATTAATATCACACTTTCAAACACGGACTATCATGAAGGAGAAGATCTGCCCCCGGAAATCAAACCAGGCCCATATGTGGTTCTTGAAATATCGGACAATGGTTGTGGAATCCCGGAAGAGATTCTGCATAAAATATTTGATCCGTTTTTTACAACTAAAGGGGTTGGCGAAGGAACGGGTCTGGGACTTTCGGTCGTTCACGGTATCGTAAAAAAACACGGCGGAACCGTTACGGTTAATAGCCGTGTCGGTTCAGGAACGATTTTTTGCGTTATATTGCCAAGACTTGAGCATGCAGATATCAAAATTGATGTAGAAAAAAGCATTAAACTTCCAAAGGGCAAAGAGAAAATTATGATAGTGGATGATGAAGAAGCCCTTCTGGATGTATTGGAAAGGATATTGATCAGTCTTGGCTATGATGCTCATACCTATACCGGCGGCCTGAAAGCCCTGGAAGCATTTAAACAAAAACCGGATTTTTTTGATTTGATTATCACGGACCAGATTATGCCCGATATGGTTGGGACGGATTTTATCTTTGAAATTAAAAAAATCAATCCTTATATTCCGACCATATTGTTTACTGGGCTAAATGAGAAGGAGTTTGAACAAAATGCATATAAAAGAGAAGCATTTAACAGGATACTGGTTAAGCCGTTGAGAAGCGCAGATCTTGTATTTGCTATCCGAAAGGAGCTGGATGGGAATAAAACAAAGAGATGAGGTCGCACCCCACCCTAAAATTCTGATCATTGATGATGATGAGGGTATGTCATATACGCTGGTTCGAATGGTTGAAGAAGCAGGGTATTGGGCAGACGCTGTCTTCACTCTAAAAAAAGGGTTGGAAAAGGTCATTTCGGAAAAATATGATGTCGTCTTTCTAGATGTAAGATTGCCTGATGGCAATGGCCTGGATATTATACCGGAAATCAGGTCCGTCTCTTTTCCGCCGGAGATCATTATTGTCACGGCATATGGAGAAAAAGGAGGTGCGGATCTTGCCTTAAAAAGCGGGGCCTGGGATTATCTGGAAAAACCCTCGGACATTGGTACCATGGCACTTTCTCTTGCCCGGGCCCTTCAATACAGAAGTCAGAAAGAAATTTTGAAAACACCTCTGAATGTAAACCGGGCAGGAATTATCGGAAACAGTCCAAAGCTTTTAATGTGTGTTACCCTTATGGCGCATGCTGCAAAAAGTGACGCCAATGTTCTCATTTATGGAGAAACAGGCACGGGGAAAGAGTTATTTGCCAAGGCAATTCATTCAAATAGTATGCGAAATGCAAAACCATTTATCGTGGTAGACTGTACGTCATTGCCCCATAATCTTGCCGAGAGCCTGCTTTTCGGTCATGTGAAAGGTGCCTTTACCGGAGCTGAAAATTCCCATGATGGTTTGATCCGGCAGGCAGATCAGGGCACCCTTTTTCTGGATGAAATAGGTGAGCTTCCTTTGCTGCTTCAAAAAAAAATGCTTCGGGTACTGCAGGAAAGGAGTTTTCGGCCTGTTGGAAGTAAGGTTGAAGTGAAGAGCGATTTCAGGCTGATTTCCGCTACAAACAAAGATCTTGAAACAATGGCCGAATCCGGAAAATTCAGACAAGATCTTTTATTCAGATTGCGCACGTTTATTATAGAGCTTCCTCCTATCCGGGGAAGAGAAAAAGATATTAAAGAATTGGCAAATCATTATATTGAAAAATTCTGCCGAAATTATAATTTTCCCATGAAAGAATTGTCAGACGATTTTTTGAATACTATTTTAAAATATGAATGGCCGGGAAATATTCGAGAATTTATCAGTTCTATGGAAAGTGCCGTAGCAATCGGTTCTCACAGCCAAGCCCTTTATTCCAAACACCTTCCCAATTATATCAGGCTTAAAACATTAGACCCCGCAAACAAGAAAAGTGACGAAGAAAATTTGAAAGATGAAATATTGGCAGGCCCTTTACAAAAAATGGAAGCCTTAAAGGATTTCCGGCAGAAAATTTTTGCTGAGGCAGCAAAGAAATATCTTGAAAACCTTATGAAAACTGCCGGGTGGAATATTCAAACTGCATGCCGAGTATCAGGCCTTCAAAGAGCGCGTCTCTATCAACTGTTAAAACAGCATGACATCTCAAAATAAATCAATTGGGCCAGGATCATTCTTGACAATTTTAATTAAAAACGATAAAGTCCTGCGTTTATGGTGGTTTACAGTATTGAAGTTAACCTATGGAAATTATTTAGTTAAGGATTGATTATTTATGAAACGAACATTTCAACCCAGCAACCGGAAAAGAACCAGAAAACATGGATTTCTTAAAAGAATGTCCACACCCGGAGGAAAACGGGTCATCAACGCCAGAAGAGCCAAAGGAAGAAAAAAGCTGGCCGTTTAAAAAAGGGAATGATTGACTAAGTTTTGTTTGCCAAAAAATGTACGGATCCTGAAGAGAACTCAATTTCTAACACTTTCAGAATACGGGAAAAAGGTACATACAGACAGCTTTATAGCAATTGTGCGTAAAGGAACTGTTCAAAACAATCGGATTGGCATTACAGTATCAAAAAAAGTAGGAAATGCAGTAGAGCGAAACAGGATAAAAAGAATTATTAGAGAATATTTCAGACATAATAAAGAGAATATTTCAGGACCAAAGGATATTAATATCATTGCAAGGAAGGGTCTGGCTACGCTATCCAACGAACTGATGATTGAAAAGCTTGATAAACTTTTTACAAAAATAGCATTGTATGAATTATGAAAAGGCTATTATTGATAGTTATTAAATTTTATCAATATTTTATATCACCTTTTACCGGCAGCAACTGCCGCTATTATCCGACGTGTTCGGCATATGCTGTTGAGGCGGTTGAAAAATACGGCAGCTTGAAAGGTGCCTTTCTAACAGCCAAAAGAATACTGCGTTGTCATCCATTCCATGCAGGGGGTTTTGATCCGGTCCCATAATTTATCCTGACGCACAGCGTGTTTCCTCTTCTGAAATGTAGTACCTTTGCAATATTTTATAGATTTAGGAGAGAAAATGGATGAACAAAAACGGTTAATACTTGCAGTGGTGCTTTCTGTGATAGTCCTTGTCGGTTATCAGGCATTCTTTGTAAAGCAGCCTGATCCCAAAAGCCTTCCGCAGGAAGTTCAGACTCAGGGAGAAGTTCAATCAAAGACCCGGGAAGCTGCCCCTGCTGTTTCCGAAAGCACTACAAAGACATCTGCCGCACCTGAAGCCGTTGAATCGCAAAACAAAACCTCTCGTACCATAGCTATTTCAACACCACTTTATAACATAGCCATTTCAGAGTCCGGAGCTGCCGTAAAAAGTTTTGAGCTTAAAAATTATTATCAGACAAACGAAAAGGATTCGCCGTTAAAGCAATTGGTGCCAAAAGAGCTTGAAAATGGTGTTCTTTCCTTTGATCTTGAGGGACGATCCATTCCGGAGTTAAAAAATGCCGTGTATTCGGCAAAAGCCGATTCCGATGCAATCAATGTCTCTCAGGGTGAAAAAAGTCTTGAATTTGTCTTTGAAACCCCTGAGGGAATCAGGGTGAAAAAAGTGTTTACCTTTAAAGCCGATTCCTATCTGATTGATTGTGATATCACATTTCAGAACGATTCCGCAGCCACGTTAAATGATTCCATTGTGGTTTCCATCCCCGGAATATACAACAAAGAAGTCAAAGACAGATCCAAATTTGCTTTTGAGGGGCCTTCGGCACTCATTGCCAATCAGTATACCGAAATTAATCCCGATGACATTAAAGACAAGAACACACATACGGGAAAAATCGGCTGGGCCGGGTATTCGGAACGATATTTTTTTACGGCCCTGATGCCGAAGATAAAAGAGGGTGGCAATCCTGCCGATGCCAAGCTTGTTCTTTCCTATGCCAATGACAGGGTTGTCAATCAGTATATCGAGAAAATGGAACCGCTGGATAAAGGCCGGGAAGGCACATATTCGTTTGTGTTTTATATGGGACCCAAAAGCCATAAGGTTTTGAGCAAATATGACAACAGCCTTAAAGAAGCCGTTAATTTCGGGTTTTTCAATGTGCTGGCCAAACCGCTTCTGATCGGTATGAATTTCATTCATGATGTGATTCCCAACTACGGAATTGCCATTATCCTTTTGACCATCATTATCAAGCTGGTGTTCTGGCCCCTTGGGACAAAAAGTTATAAATCCATGAATGAAATGAAAAAAATCCAGCCGCTGATGATGGAGCTTCGGGAAAAATATAAAAACGATAAGCAGAAGATGAACCAGGAGGTCATGGGTCTTTATAAAACTTATAAAGTAAACCCGGCCAGCGGCTGCTTGCCCATGCTGGTCCAGATGCCGATTTTCTTTGCCCTTTACAGAATGCTTTATCAGGCCATTGAACTGAGGCATGCCCCCTTTTTCGGGTGGATGACCGATCTGGCAGCCCCGGAACGGTTGTTCCATTTTAATTTTTCAATACCGTTTATGGATGCTCCCCATGGCATCCCGGTATTAACGCTTCTCATGGGAGCATCTTTCCTTTTGCAGCAGAAGATGACACCTGCAACAGGAGATCCCATGCAGGCCAGAATGATGATGCTGATGCCGGTCATCATGACGGTGTTATTCATTAATTTCCCGGCAGGATTGGTTCTCTATATGTTTGTAAACAACATCATTTCCATGGGACAGCAGTATTATATTCAAAAGAAACTCGCATAAGCAGGAGGACAGCTTAAATTATGACACAAACTCAGGAATTTACAGGAAAAGATTTAAATATAGCCATAAAAAATGCCTGCACGGCATTATCCCTTTCCAAAGACAAATTAAAATATGACGTCATTTCAGAAGGAACATCCGGCATTTTCGGCATTGTCGGCAGAAAAGATGCAAGGATCAGGGTAACCCTTCCAAAAATTGATGAGGCCAAGGAAAAAGAAAAAATTCTTTCAATGGTGGATGAGGCCTTTGGTGAAGAAACCCGTCGTGAAGGAAAGCCCGCCTTAGGGTCAGAAATTCATGAAGATGAGGATAATGACGACGAGGAAGTCGACTATTCAGATGAATATAGAAATGAATATGCCGACGAAGAAACAGATGATGAAATAGATGGAAACGTTGAATCAGATGATGAAGTTGATGATGAAGAAGCGGAATCGGATAAAGAGGTCGTCACTGTTACGGAAGAATCGGCAGCCATAGGTGTTGAAACCCTTCAGAAAATTGCCGATCTGATCACCGAGGGAGCAAAAGTCAGTTCCAAGATCGAAGCCGACCGCCTTACCCTTTGCATTGAAGGTGGAAATTCCGGGATATTGATCGGCAGAAAGGGCCAGACTCTTGATGCCATGCAGTTTTTGACCGATAAAATTATCAACCGGAAAAGCGAAGCCAGGGTAAGGGTAAGGGTGGATATTGAAGGATATATGGAAACCCGTAAATCCAATCTTAAACACCTTGCCTATAAAATGGCGGATAGGGCAAAAAAAACCGGACGGCCTGCCACCATCAACCAGATGAGCGCCCAGGACAGGAGAATCGTTCACCTGGCTTTAAAAGATGACACCAAAGTCAGAACCCAGAGCATGGGGGAAGGATATTACCGTCGGCTTGTCATTTTCCCCAAGAAGAAAACCGCCTTCAGGGGTAAAAAACGGGAAAAAAAATAATGCCTTATGAATGATACGATTGCCGCAATAGCAACTCCCTTTGGAAGTGGCGGAATTGGTGTCATACGGATCTCCGGGCCGGACGCTTTCAGGATAGCATCAAAGCTGTTTTCAAAAAGAAAAGCAGGGTTTGAGACTCTGGAAGATTTAGAATCCCACAAGGTTTATCACGGTTATATTTTTGATAACAAAGCCACGGCAGTGATCGATGAGGTGTTATTAATCCCCATGAAAGGGCCGGCCTCTTATACGGCCGAGGATGTGATTGAAATCCAGGCCCATTCCGGAACCTTTGTATTGCGGGCCATTCTTGAAGAAGTCTTGTCCTTTGGGGCAAGACTTTCCGAGCCCGGTGAGTTCACAAAAAGGGCTTTTTTAAATCAAAGAATTGATCTGACCCAGGCTGAAGCCGTAGCCGATATCATCAATGCCAAATCTGCCAATGCCTTGAAATTTGCCACATCCCAGATCCTTGGCACTTTTGGAGAAAAAATCCGGGAATTAAGAGAAAGACTGATTCAGTTTTTATCTCATATTGACGTCAATATTGATTTTCCGGATGATGTGGCCCCCTTTAACCCGTCGGATGATGAGATCCAGGGGCTTTATGATGTGCTTGAAAAATGCCGGGAATTCATCAAACAGCACGATGATGCCTGCTTTTTAAAAGAGGGTATCCGGGTCACCATCTGTGGTGCGCCCAATGTGGGTAAATCGAGCCTTATGAACCGTCTCCTTGAAAAAGACCGCTCCATCATTACCGCTATCCCGGGAACTACCCGGGACCCGGTTGAGGAGGGGTTGAACATAGACGGAGTCCCTTTTGTTATTACCGATACTGCCGGTATTCACCAGACCGACGACCTTGTGGAGATTATCGGAATCGAAAAGGCTAAGGACCATATCACTGCATCGGATATGGTCCTGTACATGAAAGAGCCAGGGTCTGTTTTTACGGAAAGAGAATTTGAAAAAATTGTGCCCCTGGGGAAAAAAGTAATTTTTGTGGTGAATAAGATCGATGTCGAGGGGAACCTGCCAAAGCTCTCTGAAAAATATCAGCATATCCCCACAGTTGAGATTTCAGCCCTTTTAAATAAAGGGATAAAAGAACTGAAACAGAAAATTCTCAATCTCAGCATTGCCGGGCTGGATATGGAAAAATCTCCTGTCATACCGAATCTGAGGCATAAAAAAGCCCTGGAACAAACGGTTGAGAGTCTTGAGGCAGCACTTTCCGGATTGAAGATTGGACAGCCTGAAGAGCTTTTGGCCATTGATATTAAGCATAGCATCGATTCTCTTGGAACAATTACAGGAGAAACAGCATCTTTGGATATATTAGACAATATTTTCAGTAATTTTTGCATCGGTAAATAAAGGATTGAAATAATGGCAATAGACTTAAGAGAACATTTTGTAAAATATGAAGCTTTGGTTCAATTGACGGAGGCCATATTTGACAAAGTAAAAGCCGAGTATCCCAAAGAAGTGTTCTGCAGGGAAAAATGCAGTGACTGCTGTTATGCGATTTTTGATCTCACCCTGATTGAAGCTCTGTATCTTAAAGACCGGTTCCTGAAAAAATTCAGCGGCAAACCGAAAAATGATATCATTGAAATTGCAGACAAAACTGACCGGGCTCTTGCCAGAATGAAAAAGGATGCATTCCTGGAAGTTAAAAAAGGTGCAAACGAACTGGACATTGTGGCCAAAATGTCCATGGAGAGGGTCAGGTGCCCTCTTCTGGGTGAAAACGATCTGTGTCTCATGTATGAATCACGGCCCATTACGTGCAGGGTTTACGGCATTCCCACATCCACGGCCGGGACAAGCCATATCTGCGGCCGGACAAATTTTAAGCAGGGAGAGCCTTATCCGACCCTGAACATGGACAAGATTTATACCCAGCTTCAGCTTCTTTCCGCCCAATTGATCAAAGACATCCGATCCGCCAATATCCGGATGCATGAAATGCTGATCCCTGTTTCAATGGCCATTGTCACGGATTTTAATGATGACTATCTGGGAGTTAAAAAGAATGGATAAATTTACCCCGGAACAGATCGAAGAAAAGAAAAAAGCCATTTTTGACGCCATGGGCCAAAGAGGACAAAAACAGATTTTAAAGAAGGGATATGAGAACTGGGACCCGTTTCAGGAACCCAAAGACCCCATTGATATCCGGAAAGATAAAACCAAACGCACCACCCAGGTTCTCATCAGGGATTTTTTAACAGCGACTAGTCATGAAAATTATTCAAAAACTTTTGCCCAGGGAGCTCTTGAAATGTGTCTGGGAATCGTTAATGATGATGAAAGAATACGGGGTATGGTTGAATTTGCCTGCTGGTATCAGGATCTTTTGAAAAAAGAAGGTTATGATACCCTTTGATAAAGAAGAAATCTTAAATATTCTTTTTCAATCCGATATTAAACTGACTGCCCGAGAATACATCAAAGAAATCAAATCCCGGTTTTCCCTTTCTTTTTCTGAAGCAAAAAAAGTTTTGCAAGATCTTGTTGATGATCAGGAACTCTCATATCAGTATCTTTATGGATCCACCTATGTTGAAAAAAACTTTTTAAAGCCGGTCCGGATTTCTGATCATTTTATCTTAAAACCGCCCTGGCATAACGAAAGCCCAGCCACTAATGATATTGAAATTATTATTGAGCCCGGCATTTCCTTTGGCTCAGGCGAGCACTCCACCAC
>CAZWMY010000045.1:0-27093 GCA_964635025.1 uncultured Desulfobacula sp.
CTGCCATCCAGGGCGGCATACTGAAAGGGGATTTAAAAGATGTCCTGCTTTTGGATGTCACACCGCTGTCCCTTGGTATTGAAACCCTGGGCGGCGTCATGACAAAACTGATTGAAAAAAATACCACCATCCCGACCCATAGAAGCGAAGTGTTTTCAACGGCTGAAGACAACCAGCCGGCCGTCAGCATCCACGTCCTTCAGGGGGAACGGGAAATGGCCGGTGACAACAAGACCCTGGGCCGGTTTGAATTGACCGGCATTGCACCGGCGCCTAGAGGCCTGCCCCAGATCGAGGTTGCCTTTGACATTGATGCCAACGGTATCGTCAATGTGTCGGCCAAAGACAAGGCCACGGGAAAAGCCCAGTCCATCAGGATCACAGCTTCATCCGGCCTGTCCAAGGCTGAGATTGAGTCTCTGATCCGGGAGGCGGAACTCCATGCCGATGAAGATAAAAAGAAAAAAGAAAAGGTCACGGCTCGCAATGATGCTGATGCCCTGATCTACCGGGCTGAAAAAATGATCAAGGAATCCGGAGCCGGGATGGACTCCGCGTCCATCCATAAAGTGGAAGGTTTGGTCAGCGATCTGAAACAGGCGGTAAAAGAGGATGATCTGTCCCGGATGAAAAAACTGACCGAGGAACTGACACAGGAGCTTCATGCCTTGAGTGAGGCCATGTACAACAAAACAGATTCATCCAAGAACACCGGCCAAACCGGCGGCCAGGGCGGTCCCGGGGCAAAGCCCAAGGAGGATGATGTCGTGGATGCAGAATTTTCCGAAGTGGCTTAAATCTTAAATCTAATAACACCTTTCCGGAGCAGGTATGAAATTTATACCTGCTCCGGGATTTTTTTATCCATGCAGGTACTTTATTAATCCTGTAATTGCGGATACAATGGCCCGAAAAGTTAAAAATTATTATGATGAAGGAGACAAGAATATGACAGATATGGCTTTATTGATCATTGATATTCAGAATGATTATTTTCCGGGCGGTAAAATGGAATTGGAAAATGCAACGGAAGCGGCAAAAAAAGCATCTGAAATTTTAAATTATTTTCGAAAGAATAATCTCCCTGTTTTCCATATTCAACATGAATCCGTTCGTGAGGGGGCAAGTTTTTTTCTTCCCGGAACAGAGGGGCAGAAAATCAATGATCATGTGAAACCTCAGGAAAATGAAATCATTATAGTAAAAAATTTTCCCAACAGTTTTATCCAGACAGGGCTTTATGAAAAACTTCAGGAACGAAATATTAAAAAATTGGTGATTACCGGCATGATGACTTTCATGTGTGTGGATGCAACGGCGCGTGCAGCAAAAGACCTTGGATTTCACTGCACCCTTATCCATGACGCCACAGCAGCCAGGGCTTTGGAGTTTAATGGCCAAAAAGTGACGGCAAAAGAGGTAAAAACTTCTTTTTTAGCAGCTCTTTCCATGACCTGTGATGCGGTAAAAAGCTGTGAAGATTTCCTGCGGTTGTGAAGAAAAATCATTTCTTTTTCAAAATTTCTTCAGGCCATTTCCCCTTGACCCCTTCTTCACCGATTGGCGATCGCAGGGTTCATTCTCCTTTTACAATGACAAACAGCTCTTCAGCATTGCGGTGGAAATGGTAGGGATAGGAAAATTTACCTGGAAATAAAGACTTGATGTCAAAATGCAGGTATTTTGATTTTGATATGTCTTCCAGCGGCTCGCTGGCTTTCCATGAAAAATCGGAAATCGGGGATTTGTTCTGCTTCAGTTCTACATCGGCAGACTTGTGTATAAGAGGCATTATTCGTTTCTCCTGAAGATAACGGGTATAAAAATAATGATACCAGGGTCAGGCTATTGACTTGGATATCATCTGACTTACACTTTGTGGTACAAACATCGGGGAAGGGCAGGAATAAATCAGCTGCCGGTTTAAAACCCGAATGTGTTGTGAATCATAATATAACAGACACAGGAGGTGGACGTATGCCACATTCATTACCACCATTACCTTACGACTATAATTCACTGGAACCCTATATTGATGAACAAACCATGAGGATTCACCATACAAAGCATCACCAGACTTATGTTGACAAGCTCAATGCTGCCTTGAGCGGGCATGCGGAACTTGAATCCCTCAAGGTGGAGGAACTTTTGAAAAACCTGGACAATATTCCCGAACAAATCCGTACAGCCGTCAGAAACCATGGCGGCGGCCATTCCAATCATTCTTTTTTCTGGTCTCTTCTGAAAAAAAATATACCCTTTAGCGGGGCTGTAAGTGAAGAGATTATCAAGCAGTTCGGCAGTTTTGAAAAATTCAGGGAAGATTTTTCCAACCGGGCCGCACTCTTGTTCGGCAGCGGCTGGACATGGTTGACCAGTGATAACGGAAAACTGGAAATCATGACCACACCGAACCAAGACAGCCCCATAAGCCTTGGGAAAACTCCGATCCTTGGACTGGATGTGTGGGAGCATGCCTATTATCTGAAATACCAGAACCGGCGTCCGGATTATATCAAGGCTTTTTTTGAAGTGATCAACTGGGAAAAGGTCAATGAGGTTTATGAACGCCTTTCCGCATAATTGACGGCATGAATGTGTGAGAGGTCGTTGATTTGTCTCACACATTCATGATTTCATGAATAAAGATACTGTGACGGATTCCGGCTAAAAAAAGACAATTTCTTCGACTGATACCAATGATGTTGAAATGCTTTCATCTCCCCAGATGGGATCTTCCTTACGGGTCATGTGGCTTCTTGAAAATTTTGGGGGATTTGCATAACATTCATCTTTAATCTGCATCTTGGCCGGGATTCGGGGGTCTTTTTTCCATGGAATCCTTGCGATACCCCGTTTGCTTTGTTTCCCGTCGATATTGCAGATGCTGAAAAAGCACATCCTTCTGTGTTGATTCATTACCACGCTTATCATCCAGCCGGTGCCGCCAAATGACCTTGCCATATTCTGAAATTCTATCCTTCCGACCTAAGGCAACCGGCTCTCCAGTTTCCCAATGTAGGGAATGAGGCGCTTTCTTGTTTCCAGCGAATCCGGGGCCTCGATTTTGTTGTTTCGTATCAATAAAACAGGCCGAAGATGCATTTGTATCATCGCCTCTTCGTTTGGCAGCCCATTGTGAGGGCCGATCATGGGCTTTTTTAGTGTGGAAAGGTCGATGTTGTTTCTTCTGGCGATGGGCATTTTCCATTTTCAATCAGGCTTTTAATCTCTTCATGATAGGCCGGATCTTTTTTTTAAATTTCTCTGAAATTTTTCATACTCGTTTTTCTCCTGTATAAACGGTTCACCTGCTCCATTTGTTGTGTTTTAACCGGTATTTTTGTGAGAAGCCAGGCTTTTTAAGGCAAAACTCCGCCCTGTCGGTTACAGGTACGGCCTAAAGGGATAAGAGAAATCAAGTTGAAATCCTTTTCACCTATATAAGGAAGGGTTTAAAAAATCAATCAGGGGAAACCCTGAATTTTTAAATTTTTTCTTTTAAAGAAATCTGATTTGGATTATATGGAGAATATCACCCCGGAAATAATAACCCAAAATCAACAAGGAAAGCAAAAGATGTACTCCATCAGGACAGACAAGGCGAAAAACAGGATATATATCGTATTGGGGGCCATTGAAACAGGCGAAGGCGAAAAACTTGTGGCCGGGATAAAAACCGAAACAGCACTGCTTAAGCCCGGATTCACCTGTGTGTCGGATATTTCTAAATTTTCAATTCTTGACCCAAAAGAAGCGGTGTGGGCGGATACAGCGCTAAAGAGTCTCGCCGATGCCGGTATGGTCAGAGCGGTCCGGGTTACTGGCCGGAAAGTGGAGTATCGGGAGACCACGGAAAAATACGGGTATAAGGTCGGACTTGCAGAAACAGTGGAGGATGCGGACAGGATTCTTGATCGGATATAAGTGATATCCATGACCGACACATCCACCGTCTCAGGGTTTGGCAAGTGAATCACACCCGTATCCGGTTTTCCTTCAAAGGCGGGTTTATACCCTTTTTCAACCTTGATGTCTTCCAGGTTATTCTATTCTAAACTGTTCCACCATTTTGCTCAGTTTTTGAGCAAGAAGAGACAATTCTTCCGAGCTTTTGGCAATCCGGTTAGAGCCGGAAGAGATCTCAAAAATGGATTTATTGACATCATTTACATCTCCGGCGATTTCACCGGATGCAGCCGATGTATGGGCAACATTGGCGCTGACTTCATTAACCGCAGAAGCACCCTGGGATACGTTGGCATCGATTTCCGAGATGGTTTCGGTCTGCTCAACCACTGCGGCAGAAATATTTTTGATAATTTCGTTGATCTCATTCATTACCTTTGAGATTTCCTTGATATCTTCCACTGTGGAGCGTGTGGATGTTTGTATCCAGCCTATGTTTTCTTTTATCTGTTCCGTGGCAAGGGTAGTCTGGTTGGCAAGGCTTTTGATTTCATTGGCAACCACTGCAAATCCTTTTCCGGCCTCACCGGCTCTTGCCGCTTCAATGGTGGCGTTCAGGGCCAGAAGATTGGTCTGCTCCGATATATCGGTGATGGTTTCGGACACCTGGCCGATTTTTCTTGCCGCATTGCCGAGATCATCCACCCTTGAGGATGCAGAATCCACGCGTTCAACTGCTTTGTCTGAAATGAGGCGGGCTTTTTCCGCATTCCGGGCAATATCCTTGCTGGTTTTGCTCATCCTGGATGTGGATTCGGCCATCTGTTGGGTATTGGCACTCAGTTCTTCCATGGAAGCTGCAACCGCATTCATATCTTCGCTCATGCCATCGGATTTTTGGGCAACATGGCCGGTTTTTTCAGCAGAGACCCCGGTCTCCCGGGAGAGCTCTCCTGCAATTCTGCTCATTTCCACGGAAGCGTCCTTGAGTCCGGCAGCTTCTTTATTGATATGACGGATATTTTCCTGGAGAGCTCCGGCAAAGAGATTCAGGCTATGGCCGAGAAACTGCATTTCATCAAGCTGATTTTCAGGTTTTTGCGCAGATTGAAATCTCTGGGTCAGATCGCCGCGGCTCATTTTTTTTGCAGTGGAGGCAGCGTTCAGCAATGTTTTGACAATGGCATGAATCTGAAAAATACTGATCACCATGAGAAAAAGACCGATTAACAGCCCGGCCGTCTGGAGGAAAATGAGCTGGCTGACTTTTTTTTCAGACATGGCCTGGAGCATGGTCACGGCCGTGTCCATTTCTTTAAGAAGAATGGGGTTGTTCGTTTTGATATAGTTCATGCTTGAAGCAATATCCTTGTTTTCGGAAAGAGCCTGTTTCATATGGCCTGAGAACTCTTTCCACAGGGTTCTGACCGAGATAAGCTGTGATGCAGCAGGCTCCGGTGATTTAGGGCAGCTTGCCTTGGCCCCGGCCGTGTCCAGCGACAACGGCACTTCCCCGGAGTCAATGAGGGCGGAAAGGGTAATATCAAAAACCTCCATCGACCGCGTTGCATTTGCTTTTAATGCCTCTTTTTCCTTGGCATCCGTTGCAGATACAAACAAAACGATTTCCTTTGACATTTTTTGGGAAAGCATGCGCTGCCGTCCCCCAAGATTGATGAGAAGCCCATCTGTTTTCTGGGCTGAAGTGGTATACCATGTGACCAGGAACATGGATAAGATGATAAAGGACAGGCCTGCCACAATAAATCCCAGTTTATACCGAATCGCCATTTTTTGAATCCTTTCAGAAGAATTGGAAAAAATAAAATAAGACTACCATAAATGGTTTTGTGGTTCAACAATTTGCTGCAAGTCGCAACAATAAAGTCATAGAGATTTTCTATCCAACCCTGCAAAAGTATTCTGACAATCGATTTGCGTCCGGTTTTGAATTTAAATACTATGGCGTTTCACAAAGGATAGGGTGTGATGACATTTTTATATGCTTCAAAAAAACTGTATGTAGGAATAAGAATCGGCCTGGGACTGGTTTTTTTAATCTCCGGCATCATCAAACTCACCGACCTTGAATCCTTTTCAAAAGTGATTGAAGTGTTCGGTATTGTTCCCTGCGGGCTTTCTTATCCTTTTGCCGTTATGATTTGTTTTTGTGAAATCATTTTTGGCACAGGCCTTATCGCAGATATCAAAGGATGCCTCTCAGCGATCTTATTGATGCTGCTCACATTTATGGCAGTCCTAAGCTATGCCGTGTTTAAGGGATACGATGTGGACTGCGGCTGTTTCGGGCCGGAGGATATGGAAAGTCGTGTTTTTCCGGGTATGAAAGGTGCCTTGCTCAGGGATTTTCTGATGGCTGGCCTGATTTTTTATCTGTACCTGTGGCGGTATAAAAATCGGCACCTTCCTTTTTCACTCAATTCAATCATCAAACATGGAGGTAAGGTTAAATGAAATCGGCAAAGAATTTTGCGTGTGTTATGACGTTGGTTTTTGCAGCATTGATTGCGGGTATGCCTGCTCATGCCGATAATTTCAAGCAGGAGGTCGAAAAAGAGGAAGGGGCGGTAAAGCTTTCCCGGGAAGTCCAGAAAGGCGGATATAATCTTGTAACGGCCGCCGAACTGAAAAAATGGATGGACGAGAAAAAAGACATGGTCATTGTGGATACCATGCCCTATGAAGACAGTTATAAAAAAGCCCACATTCCGGGAGCGGTCCAGTTTCTATTTCCGATCCCGGACATGAATGAATGGAACCCAAAAGAGACCGGGGAAAAATCCCCTGCCGATTATGAAAAACTTTTAGGCAGCGATAAAAACAAAATTATCGTGGTGTACTGCGGGTTTGTAAAATGCACCCGAAGCCATAACGGCGCAGGTTGGGCAAAAAAACTCGGTTATCAGAACGTCTATCGGTTTGCCGGCGGCATCTATGCCTGGAAAGGTGCGGGTTATGAGGTGAAAGCACAAGAATAAACTTGATTTTCCATTGGAAGTTTACTAAAGAAAAGCTTTGTACTTTAAGTCACTTACTTGGAAAGGATCATATCTATCATGGGTCATGCCGTATTGGACGCTCTGTTCACCCAAGATTATCTGGACACGCTTTTACCATTGGAGACAAGCGACAAATTTTTTGAAGCCCTTTACGGTGATGCAGCAGACGGTGCTTATGACATCAGGCTTGAATTTATTTCCGCCAATGCCAAAAGAATCGTCTTGGCCTTTAATCTCATCAAAAGGCCGGGTAAATGTCTGGTCTGCAGTCTGACCTACGGCCTTCCCAATGTGTTTTCCCGGCATCCCCTCATCAATATCAAGGCTATGGTGAAAAAGATCGAGGAAGAAAACGGCATCAGCATAAAAAGCTGGCGCATGGGGGATACCGAAGAGCAGAGTGTCTCCTTGCACACCATTCCTTTTTATCTAAACCTGGAATAGACTATGTTGATAAAAATAAAAATTCCCGGGATGTGAATCACACCCCGGGAATTTTTTGTTCGGTCCGCTTTTTAAAACCGCTGCAGGCATTATTATTAAAAAAGGCTGAAGGATGTTAAGCCATAACGGACAAAGAAAAACCTTAGGGAGAAAACAATATGCTGAAACTCTTCAATCTTTTCAAAAAAGAAGACACCTGCACACTGCTCCTTCCTGCCGAAGGCGAACAGGCTCAAAGATATCGCCACTTCAGAGAACTACTTAAACATAATTATCTTGCCCTTCACCGGATGGCAGACCTGGAGGAAGCCTATTACGGCGGAAAGCCGTTCACCCTTCAATGGGTAAGGAGGATATATCAGGAACTTTTTGATGCAGTCACCAACATTATTTCATCCTTTGAAGGGTTGTCCGGCAGCGATGTATCATCGCTGATAAAAGCAAGGGGTGCCGTCGATAGCGCCATTAAAAAAGAATTCAGCCCTGAATTTGAATTTTTAAGCAATGATCTGGTTATCCCGTTTCATGCCGTCACACATGCGGATATGAAAAAGATGACCGGTTCCAAGGCGGGAAATCTTGCCCTTATCCGGAATGCTTTAAGCTTGCCCGTACCGGACGGATTTGCCGTTACAGCATATGCCTTTCAACATTTCATGGACGAAAATCATCTGACAAAATCGATTGCAGATGCATTGGAGGGGCTGTCCGTTGAATCAGGGGAAGAAATTGAAAAAGCCAGCCTGAAAATCAGGCATATGATCCTGCAATCCAATGTTCCTCCAAGGATTGAAGAGGCATTGCTGAAGGCCTATGCAGATCTTGAAGAAAGAACCTGGCCCAATGTGAATATTGCCGTCAGGAGCAGTGCCATCGGGGAAGATACTGAAGCATCTTTTGCAGGTCAGTATTTCACAGCTCTGAATGTGACAAAAGATAATATTCTTCATGCCTACAAGATCGTTATATCCAGCAAATATTCTGCCCGGGCCATTTCCTACCGCATGCATTACGGGCTGGAAGATAGCGAGACGCCCATGTGCGCTGCCGGGATTGTGATGCTGGATCCAAAATCAAGCGGCGTGCTTTACACACAGAATCCGTCCGATCCTTCCTTTGAAGCAATGAAAATAAATGCCGTGTCCGGGCTCGGGGAGTACCTGGTGGATGGCAGCGCATCTCCGGATGTGTTTATGGTCGATAAAAAAACCGATACCATCCTGGAAAAACATATCAGTGTTAAAGAATTTCGAATGGTAAATCTGAGCGGCGGCGGCATTGATCTGGAAAATATCCCCGAATCCGAAAGGCAGATTCCTGCCATTGAGGATTCCCATTTGTTTCAATTGAGGGATTTGGGCCTCACGCTCGAAGAATATTTTAAAGGTCCCCAGGATGTGGAGTGGGCTGTGGATAAAGACGACACGCTTTTTATTCTGCAATCCAGACCACTGGCGATTACCGATATCAAAACTCCGGATGAAATCATTGAGGTAAATGAATCAGACTATCCGGTCCTGATTTCAGATGGCAAGGCGGCAGCGCCGGGTGCGGGGATGGGAAAAGTATTTATGGTAACCCCGGATACCCCGCTCAAAACCATTCCCCATCATTCCATTCTTGTGGCCAAAATCGCATCCCCGGATTATGCTGAAATCATCGACAGACTGAAAGGAATTGTCACGGATATGGGCAGCACCACGAGTCATTTGGCCTCGGTTGCCCGTGAATTCGGAGTGCCCATGCTGGTGGATACAAAAAATGCCACATCGGTTCTTACCCATCAGGATACCATTACCTTGTATGCCGACATCTCAAAAGTCTGGAAGGGAGAGGTTCCGGAACTTGAAAAATATATAAAACCGGCCAAACACCCCATGTTTGAAAGCCCGGTATATGAAAAAACCAAAAGGATTCTGGATCATATTTCACCGCTTCGCCTGACCGACCCCAAATCTCCGTCATTTACTCCTGAAGGATGCCAAAGCATTCATGATGTGATCCGGTTCACCCATGAACAGTCCATGAAACAGATGTTTGCATTTGGAGAAACTGCAGGAAAAGGAATGACGTCTGTGAAACTCACGGCAAACCTGCCTATGTTTTTCTATTTGATTGACATTGGTGGCGGGCTTAAGTTCGGGCTCTCCAGCTGTGACGCCATTACCCCGGACAGCGTGGAATCCGCTCCGTTTAAAGCCGTCTGGAAAGGTTTTACCCATCCGGGGATTTCATGGTCCGGTGCCATCAATTTCAGCATGGGGGATTTTATGACCCTCATGGCAGCCGGCGCAACAGCCGGGAACATGCCCGGAGCCTCACCCAGCTATATTGTCGTTGCCCAGGATTATATGAATATGAGCGCCCGGTTCGGGTATCATTTTGCAACCATTGACACGCTTTGCAGTGAAGATGGTAACCAGAATTATATCACCCTTCAGTTTTCAGGAGGTATCGGGACATATCAGCGGCGCTCCCTGAGAATCGGTTTTCTCGGAAATGTACTGAACCGGCTGGGGTTTGAGGTATCTCTAAAAGGTGATTTGCTGGAAGCCGCCCTGATGCGGTATGACAAGGCGGCAACCCAGGAAAAGCTGGATCAGCTCGCCCGCCTTTTAGCATGCAGCCGTCTTTTGGACATGGCCATTTCAGGGCGGGAACAAATCAGCGAGATGACAGAGGCGTTTTTCAGACAGGAATATAGATTTCTTGAAAAAAAACAGGAGGATGACCCCAAAGAGCTCTATGTTCACACCGGTTTTTGGAAAACAATCCAAACCGAAGGCCGCATCCAATGCACTCAGGATGGATCAAAATGGGGAAACCCTATAACATCAGGGGTTTCAAAACTCATGGGCAAGATGTTCGGAGAATCATACCAGGCATTTTTGGACAATATCGATGCCTATCATTATTTTCCCCTTGCCATTGCCAAAAATTCGGAAATGTCCGAAGGCACGGCATCGGTTTTTGTCAATACAACGGCGGGCAGCATTGACCGAGCCGGGGGTCTCGCCTTTGGTATCAGGGATGTCTGTAATTTTTTTGTCTTCAGGATCAATGCCCTTGAAGACAATGTGATTTTATTTGAATTTGACAAATGCAAGCGGTATCAGAGAAAAGCCATGAAAATGAAAATAAATTCCAATGAATGGTATCAGCTCAAGGTGGAAATTAAAGAAAATCAGTTTAAAGGCTTTGTGAACGACGAGCTGCTCATGGAATATGAAGCACCCAGGCCTTTGCAGGGCTATATCGGGCTTTGGACAAAGGCGGATTCCGTCACCCATTTTGAAACATTACAGGTTCAAACCGGCCAAACCCTGAGAACAATCGAATTTTAAAGGCATCATTATAATCAGGCCTGAAAAAACCCGCCCGCATCAAAGGCATTTGTCCTCTGATGGGGGCGGGTCTGTTTTAAGGATAAGGCGATTCAGGCTTTTGGCAGTTTGGGAAACTGTTTGGTGATGACTTTATTCCAGTCATCCAGCTGGGTCTTGATCTTTTTAAACAAAGAGCCCACATTTCCCTTGACCGTTATTTTCTCAATGGTATCGCCCTGGGCAATGCTGTCCACAACCTTCTGGTCTTCTTCACCCACAACAACGCCGAAAACCGTGTGTCTGCCGTCCAGATGGGGGGTTGGGCCGTGGGTGATGAAAAACTGGCTGCCGTTGGTGGTCGGGCCTGCATTGGCCATGGAAAGAATGCCGGCTTTGTCGTGTTTTAGGTCTTTATTGAATTCATCCTTGAACTGATACCCCGGCCCGCCCATGCCGTTTCCATAAGGGCATCCGCCCTGGATCATGAAGTCGGCAATGACGCGGTGAAATTTTAAGCCGTTATAAAATTCTCTTTTGGCAAGATTGGCAAAACTCCCACAGGTGAGAGGGGTTTGGTCGGCAAATAGTTTTATGTTGATGGAACCTTTGCTTGTTTCGATGGTTGCGGTTAAATCAGGCATATTTTTCTCCTTAAAAAATTAAAACAAAATATGGCTAACATTAAGGATTTGAAATGTTTTGTCAAATGAAAAAATTTGAAGCAGGTTTATAGCGATGCCCGGGCTTTCAAAAGTCCAAAATTCCGGTCGGCATCTTCCTGGATCATCCGGATATCCGCTTCTTTAAGATGGCCATAGCGTCCCTGGAGCATTAGATAGTCCTCCACGGGCAGGCCCTGGGGGGTATGGGTGATTCGGCAGGCTCTGCCATCCCTGATTTCATAGAGGGGGAACAGCTTGGTTTCCACGGCGAGGCGCCCCACATTGGGGGTCAGGTGTTCGGGGTATTTCCAGCCCGAGGGGCAGGGCGACAGGATATGGATATATTTCATCCCCTTGATTTTTTTTGCTTCTCTCACCTTGTTTCTCAGATCGTCCGGGAAACAGGCCGAGGCTGAGGCGGCATAGGGGATGCCGTGGGCAGCCATCAGTTCTACCATGTTTTTTTTCTTCAGAGGTTTTCCGGCAGGTGTGGTCATGGTCCAGGCATACTGCGGTGTGGAGGAGCTGCTCTGGATGCCGGTGTTCATATAGGCTTCGTTGTCAAAACAGCAGTAGAGGATGTTCTCGTTGCGGTCGGCCGCGCCTGAAAGCCCCTGGAAACCAATGTCCGATGTGCCCCCATCCCCGGCAAACACCACCACGCTTATATCTTCCCGGCCTTTGGCGATCAGGGCGTTGGATACTCCGGCGGCCGTCGGGGCTGCGGTTTCAAACGCCGTGTGATACATGGAGATCTTAAAGGTGGCGTACGGGAAGGGGCCGATGATAATCCCGATACAGGAGGGCACAACAACGCCGATGGTGTCCGGGCCTGCGGCCTGCAATACCAGCTTTAGGCCCAAGGCTTCGCCGCAGCCCGCACAGGCGCTGTGACCAGGGTTGAGATAGTCTTCAGGGGGTGTGCAAAGCATGGTCATCGTCCTCAAGGTCTGTGATGGTGTGGCTGGGCGGGGCATCCATGGCCAGGGCCATCTGGATAGCTTTTTTGATGTGGCCCGGCGACACATTGGTGCCCCCGATCCCCAGGGCAAAGGAAAATACAGGGATATGCGGAACCAGGGAATAAAGAGAGGCTTTCAGTTCTTCGGCAAAAACGCCGCCCTGGCCGGGCGTAAGATTCCGGTCAATCACCACAATCCGCTTTGCATGGGCCAGGGTCTTTCTTAAGAGCGTCTTTGGAAAGGGCCTGAACACCCTGATCCGCACCAGCCCTATCTTTTGCCCGCTGTGTCGAAGATCATCCACAGCCGTCTTGGCCGTGGACCCGATAGTGCCGGCCGTGACGAGAACGGTTTTTGCATCTTCATGATGGTAGCAGTCAAGGATATCATATTTCCGGCCAAACTGTGCCATGAACTGGTCCTGAACCGTTTCAATCACGGTCAGGGCATCCTCCATGGCTGCCTGCCGCATGAGTTTGAACTCCCTGTATTGGGCTTGGTTGACGGTCTGATTAAAGGTGGCCGGGTGTTCGGGGTCCAGCTCGAATGCCGGTGTGAACGGAGGCAGAAAAGCGTCTACTTCGGATTCATCCGGGACCTCCACCGGTTCCATGAAATGGGAGGTGTAAAAGGCTTCCAGCATGACCATACTGGGAAGCAGCACGGTTTCGGATATTTTATAGGCCTGGATCACCGTGTCCAGGGCCTCCTGGTTATCTGCCACATAAAATTGCAGCCAGCCTGTATCCCGCTGGGCCAGGCTGTCGCCCTGATCGCTCCAGAAACTCCAGGGTGCGGCAAGGGACCGGTTCACATTGACCATGACAATGGGCGCCCGCATGCCTGAGGCAAAATGCAGCATTTCATGCATCAGGGCCAGACCCTGGGATGCGGTGGCCGTAAATGTCCGGACACCGGTCATGGCAGCGCCAAGACAGGCAGCCATAGCCGAATGCTCGGATTCCACCCGCATCATACGGGCGCCAAGGACGCCCGCAATATCCCATTCTGATAGTTTTTCATAAATGGGGCTCTGGGGCGTGATGGGATAGGCGGCAATCACCTTGGGCCGGGAAAGCCTGGCACCATAGGCTGCGGCCTCGTTGCCTTTGAGAAGCATTCGCATCAGTCGTCTTTCTCCATGGTGACAATGTTCCGCGGGCAGGCAACGGCGCAGACCCCGCAACCCTTGCAGAAATCCGTCTTAAAATCATATTGGCCGCTCCGGGCATCCCGGATGATGGAAATATCCGGGCAAAAATCCATGCAATTTCCGCAGTCCATGCAGGTTCCGCAGTTAAAACAGCGAGAAATCTCCATGGCTGCGGCAGCTTCATCCAGGGCAGGACTGATCTCTGTGAAATCCTGCCTGCGGGTGAGAGGATCGGCCTTTTGAACAGATGTCCGCTTTTGGTGCGGAAAAAACAGGGTATTGATCCGGTCAAATCCGACGATTGTACCTGTTTTCTCAGGGGAACCGTTGTTTTCAGGCCCATCCGCCATACCCCGGCCTTCAAGAAATCTGTCAATGGACTGTGCCCCTCTTTTGCCCGCGGCAATGGCGTCTGCCACAAAGGATTTGTGACCGGCTGCATCCCCGCCGGTAAAATATCCGGGAAGGGGCGTCTGTAAAAAGGCATCGGCGGCAATAAAGCCGGAATCCGTCAGCATGGTTCCAGGCAGTCCGCAGATGGAGATTTCTCGGCCAATGGCCAGGATGATGCGGTCTGCATCCAGTTCCAGGGTTTTCTCTCCTGACGGCAGAACCCATATCCGGCCGGTGGCCTCGTCTTTTTTCACTTCGGCTTCTCTTAGCCGAACCCTCATGGCATGAGCCGCCCCCGGCGCCAGCCCCACCGGCACCCAGCCGTTCAATATGTTGATGTCCTCTTCCAGGGCTTCTAAAACCTCTTCTTCCAGGGCAGGCATATGATCCCGGTTTTCGGGCGAGACCACGGTGATATGATCACCCTGCCCCGCCCTGATCCGCAACAGGGTCCGGGCCACATCCAGGGCCACATTACCGCCGCCGACCACAAGAATATTTTCTTTTGGGTCTGCCAACTCAAAATGTGCGGGGCCGGATAAAAATTCAATACCGGAAATGATCCGATCCTCAAACCCCTGGTTTTGAAACAGGGCTTTGCTTTTTTCAAGCCCGATGGATACAAATACGCTGTCAAATTCGCCCAGATCCTGCCAGGCAAGGTCTTCTCCCACCCGGCTGCTGCATTTCAGTGTGATCCCCAAAGAAAGAATCCGCTCTATCTCCTGATCCAGAACCTTTCTTGGCAGCCGGAACTCAGGAATTCCATATCGCAGCATACCCCCCGGCTTTTGCCGGGCTTCCATGATGGTAACCAAATGCCCCATGCGGGCCAGATGATAGGCAGCACTGAGACCGGCCGGGCCAGACCCCACTACCCCGACTTTTTTCGGATTTTTCCGGTAGTTTATGGACCGGGTCATATCCACCCGGCCCTGGCCGGACAGAAACCGCTCAAGCCCCCGGATATTGACCGGTTCGTCAAATTGGCCCCGGTTGCATTTCTTTTCACAGGGGTGATAACAGACCCGGCCGCAGACACCAGGCAGGGGATTGTCTTCCAGAAATACCCGCAGGGCTCCGTCCAAATCTCCAAGGGATGCCAGGCGAAACGCCTCGGCAATGTTCACGCCGATGGGGCAGGCATTTTGGCAGGGGGCGGTTTTGTTTGCAAACACAGGCTTTTCCGTCCGCTGCACGCCGGTTTTAAACATCAGCGATGTACCCGTGGATATGGCCACAAAGGGTTTTTCCAGATTGAGGACGGGCCGCAAATTACGGTCAACAGAGGGTAACGGTCTCATACGCCTCCTTTGCCGCCCGGATATTTTTCTCTGCCGCAGCAGGCAGGATATGGGAAATGACCTTTAAAAGTGCATCCAGCCCCACAATGCCGGTAAGACCTGCATAGGCCCCCAGCACCGCTGTATTGATAATGGCCCCAAGGTCATGCTTTTCTGCTATTTCACGTGCATTGACCAAACCGGTTTTGTATTGGCCAAAAATCTCCGTATACGGGTTGGTTCCTGAATTCACCAGGAGGGTTCCGCCGGGTTTAAGCTGGGCCCTTATCCCAGCCCCGGAAAAGACAGAAGGATCAAACATGACCAGATGATCCGGATATTCAATATCGCATTTCAAATTGATTTTTTGATCGCTGATGCGGACAAACGCCGCCACTGGCGCGCCCCGCCGCTCACCACCGAAAATGGAATAGCTCTGGGGATATCCCCCTTCATCAAAACAGGCCCGGGCAAGAATTTCCGAGGCCATGACCACGCCGTTTCCGCCCCTTCCCTGAAACCGTATTTCAATCATCTCAAATCCTTGCCTGTCTTAACGCTTTCCATATCATCTCCCCGCTTTCAACATAGGATATGAATTTGCCGTGCGTCAACCAAAATCTTCTCAATACAAATTGATATATCAGATATTAAATTTGTATTGATATGCTGTTGCCCCTGACCGACGGTTGTCAGCCGGTCAGCCAGGGATTCAATAGATAATAGGTGGCTTCCATGTCTGATGATAGGTATCAAATCGAATATAATGTCCAATAGTTTCGATTACGGTCGAAACTATTGGACATTTTTACATGGTTCGACGGATTTTTACTCTTTTTTAACTCGGGTGTTATCCATTTTAACTCGATGAATTTGTCTTTATCCCTTATCTTTGGTCAATCAAGGACATATTGACCATTTTATTATTCATTACAGGAGAGGCTATGAATAAACATGACCTGTTGCAGGTGATTCTGTTCTTTGCCGTTTTATTCGGAGCGGCGCCGGTTCTGGGTCGCTATATGGCAGCGGTTTTTACCGGGAATAATCCGTTTCGCTTTTTAGAACCCATAGAATCTTTTCTTTATCGTGTCTCCGGTGTCGATGCAAAAACCGAGATGCACTGGACAAATTATCTTGGCGCATTGCTCCTCTTAAATTTCTGGGGGCTGTTAGCCGTATTCCTGCTCCAGATTTTTCAAGCGCATTTGCCGTTTAACCCTCAGCATCTTGCCGGGGTTGAGCCGCTCCTTGCGTTTAATACAGCCGTGAGCTTTATGACCAATACCAACTGGCAGGCCTATTCCGGAGAGTCTACCCTGAGCTATCTGGTACAGATGCTCGGACTGACGGTTCAAAATTTTCTGAGCGCTGCCACGGGTATGGGCGTTCTGCTTGCGCTGTCCCGCGGTATTGTACGCAAAAACAGCGGCACCATTGGAAATTTCTGGTCCGACATTGTAAAAACCACCCTTTATATCCTTTTGCCGTTGTCATGTCTCATGGCCGTACTTCTTGTGGGCCAGGGGGTGGTACAGACATTTTCAGCCTATCAGAGCGTTCATACGCTTGCCGGAACAGAGCAGGTCATTGCGCTGGGACCGGCAGCTTCCCAGATTGCCATCAAACAGATAGGAACAAACGGGGGCGGTTTTTTCGGGGTCAACAGCGCCCACCCCTTTGAAAATCCGACACCGCTTTCCAATTTTCTTGAAATGCTGGCCATCCTGCTGATACCGGCTGCCCAGGTGTTTGCCTTCGGGCGGTTGATCCATAACCGCAAACATGCCTTTGCATTGTTCAGCGTCATGGCATTCCTGTTGATTGCGGGCTTCGGTGTGGCCTGGTATTCGGAATCCGTCAGTGCGCAAATTACCGGAGCAGCACAATTGCTGGAAGGAAAAGAAGTCCGGTTCGGAGTCATGAACAGCACGCTCTGGGAAACCCTTACCACTGCGGCATCCAACGGCAGCGTCAATGCCATGCACGACAGCATGTCGCCTTTGGCCATTCTTGTCGGCCTGTTCAATATGATGCTGGGCGAGGTTATTTTTGGCGGTGTCGGCGCCGGGTTATACGGGATGTTCCTCTTTGTCATGCTGACCATATTTCTTGTGGGTCTCATGGTGGGAAGAACGCCTGAATATCTCGGGAAAAAGATTGAGGCCAAGGAAATGCGCTGGACCATGGCCGGGATTCTGATTCCGAATTTGACCATATTGATTGGAGCTGCGGTGGCGCTCTGTATTCCCAGTGCAGCGGCCTCCATCCTCAATCCCGGACCACACGGGCTGTCGGAAATGGCCTATGCATTTACATCGGCAGCCGCCAATAACGGCAGCGCCCTGGCAGGTCTTACCGTCAATACACCTTTTTACACTGTAGCACTCTCCATGTGCATGCTTCTTGGCCGTTTTGGGGTTATCGTTCCGGTCCTGGCCATTGCCGGCTGTCTTGCAAGAAAAAGCACGATTGCCGAAAGTGACGGAACCTTTCATGCAGACAATGGAATGTTCGCGGCCATACTGGTGATTTCAGTCATTATTGTCGGAGCACTGACCTTTGTTCCCATGCTTCTGCTCGGACCCATCACAGAACATTTAATGATGGTATCCGGAAAATTGTTTTAAGGAAAATACAAATGAAAAAAGAAAATCGTTTAAAAATCATTTTTCAGGCCATGGGCAATGCCTTTACCAAGCTTGACCCGCGGGATCAGATCAAGAACCCGGTCATGTTTGTGGTATTCATCGGTGCAATTGTTGTTTCAATCTGTGCCGGTATGGATTACTCGCTGTTTTCAGTCTCGATTGCGCTGTGGCTCTGGTTTACCGTTCTTTTTGCAAATTTTGCAGAAGCCATGGCCGAAGGTCGCGGCAAAGCACACGCCAGCACACTGCGGAATGCAAAAACCTCAGTCAAAGCGCACCGGGTCCTGTTTCAAGACTCAACCGAGTCATGGGATGTCCCTGCAGACTCCCTGGCGCTCGGGGATCTGGTGGTTTGCAGCGCCGGGGACATCATCCCGTCGGACGGCGAAGTCATCAGCGGCATTGCCACGGTGGATGAGTCAGCTATCACGGGTGAGTCCGCCCCGGTGATCCGTGAAAGCGGCGGAGACCGGAGTGCAGTCACCGGGGGCACACGTGTTATTTCCGACCGGATTGTGGTGCAGATCTCTGTTGAACCCGGCAATACATTTCTTGACCGGATGATTTCCCTGATTGACAATGCAAAACGGCTGAAAACCCCCAATGAAATAGCCCTGGGAATTGTACTCACCACCATGACCCTTTTGTTTGTTGTGGTTGTCTTCACACTCCCGGCTTTTGGTTTGTATATCGAAAAGATTTCCGGTCTGCCGGGTTCAACCCGCATGTCTGTTCCGGTCCTGGTATCACTTCTTGTCTGTCTCATCCCCACCACCATCGGCGGTCTTTTGAGCGCCATCGGTATCGGGGGAATCAGCCGGCTTTTGAAAAGAAATGTGCTGGCCATGAGCGGCCGGGCAGTAGAGGCTGCCGGTGATATTGATGTCCTCCTGCTCGACAAAACAGGAACCATCACCCTTGGAAACCGGATGGCGGTTGCCTTTTTCCCGGCTCCCGGCATTACTGAAAAAGAGCTTGCCGAAACCGCCCAGACCTCTTCCCTGCCGGACGAGACACCGGAAGGCCGTTCCATTGTTATTCTGGCAAAGGAAAAATTCGGTATCCGGAACCAGGAAGGGATTCCGGTTCATGCAAAATTCATCCCGTTTTCCGCCCACACCCGTATGAGCGGACTGGATTATTGCAATGAGAACGGAACCGTCTCCATGAGTATCCGGAAAGGGGCTGTGGATGCCGTTCGTCAATACATTGAAAAACGAAACGGGACCCTGCCTTCAGAGGTGCAACAGGATGCACAGGATATTGCAAAAAGCGGCGGCACTCCCATCCTTGTGGCAAAAGACAATGTTGTGATGGGCGTGGTTCATCTGAAAGATATTGTCAAGGGAGGAATCCGTGAACGTTTTATCCGTCTTAGAAAGATGGGAATCCGGACTGTCATGATTACCGGAGACAATCCCCTGACCGCTGCCGCCATTGCAGCGGAAGCAGGCGTGGATGACTTTGTGGCAGAGGCGACTCCCGAGTCAAAGCTTCAAAAAATAAAGGAAGAACGGGCAAACGGCCATCTGGTGGCCATGATCGGTGACGGCACCAATGATGCACCGGCCCTTGCCCAGGCCGATGTCGGTGTTGCCATGCATACCGGAACCCAGGCGGCCCGCGAGGCCGGTAATATGGTGGACCTTGACAGCAACCCGACAAAGCTCATCGATATTGTGGAAATCGGCAAACAGATTCTCATGACGCGGGGTTCCTTGACAACCTTCAGTTTTGCCAATGATGTGGCCAAATACTTTGCCATTCTTCCGGCCATGTTCGGAACCGTGTATGCCGCAAACGGCCATCCGGGGCCCCTGGCAGCGCTGGATATCATGCACCTCCATTCTCCGGAAAGCGCCATTCTGAGCGCCGTCATTTTTAACGCCCTCATCATTGTGGCCCTTATTCCGCTATCCCTTAAGGGCGTTACCTACCGGCCCGGAGGCGCCATGACGGTTTTGCGCCGGAATCTGTTCGTCTACGGCCTGGGGGGTATTGTGGCGCCCTTTATTGGGATCAAAGGGATTGATCTTGTCATGACCTTATTTTTGTTTCATTAACCGGAGGCTATCATGAAAACTATTTTTTTGAGTTCCATACGCATGTTTCTGGCCATGACGGTTCTGGCCGGTATCCTGTATCCGGTGGGTGTCACACTGGTTTCAACAACCCTGTTTCCGCACGAGGCCAAGGGGAGCCTTATATATCACAAAGGTGTTGCTGTCGGGTCGGAGCTGATCGCCCAGCCGGTTCCTGATTCATCCTATTTTCAGCCTCGTCCTTCGGCGTCAGATTATGGTGCCGTTCCATCCGGAGCAAGCAATCTGGCAATAACCAGCCATGCGCTGCGGGACGCCTTGCAAACACAGGCGTCAAAATGGGGAAAATCAAAGGAAGAGCTTCCTTCCGATCTTCTATTTTCATCGGGAAGCGGACTTGATCCCCACATTTCACCTGAGGCCGCCTATTTTCAGGTTCCCTTCATCGCCCGGACGCGGGGTTTATCCGGCCCGCAGGTTCGCAGTCTTGAACAGTTGATCGCAGCGTATACCGAAGATCCCCAATGGGGAATATGGGGCGAATCACGGGTAAATGTATTGATTTTAAACTGCAAGCTTGACACAATAAAAGAAATTATTCCTGTAACCGGAAAATAATGACATGGGATTGCCTTTAGATCAAAACCTGACGGACAGCAAACGGACCCGGGGAAAACTCAAGATTTTTCTCGGGATGTGCGCCGGTGTCGGAAAAACCTACGCCATGCTCACGGAAGCAAGGCAACGATTGACGGACGGTGCGGATATCGTCATCGGCTATATCGAAACACACAATCGTGCAGAGGTTGCTTCCCTGTTGAACGGCCTGCCGGTAATTCAGCGCAAAAAGGTATCATACCGGGGGATTGAACTGGAAGAAATGGATCTGGATGCCCTGATCGAACGAAAACCGCAGATTGCAGTTGTTGACGAGCTTGCACACACAAATGCAGAAGGCTGCCGCCATACCAAACGGTATCAGGATGTTCTCGAACTTCTGGATGCAGGAATCGACGTTTATACCGCCCTCAATGTCCAGCACATTGAAAGCCGGGTGGATGTGGTGCAGGGCATCTCCACCGTCAGTATCCGGGAAACGGTGCCGGATTCGATCCTGGACAATGCCGACGACATCCGGCTGATCGACATTACCCCGGAAGATCTGCTTGAACGTCTTGCAGAAGGAAAAGTGTATCTCAAAGACCGTGCAGCAACTGCGGCCGATCATTTTTTTAAAATCGAAAACCTCTCGGCATTGCGTGAAATCGCCATGCGGGTCATGTCGGAGAAGGTGGGACAGGATGTACGGGACGCCATGGTGGAAAGGCATATTAAAGGTCCCTGGAAAAGCTCTGAGAGATTTCTTGTGGCAGTCGGACCCAGCCCGTTTTCCGAGCCGCTGATCCGGTGGACAAGACGGATTGCCGCAGCCACTCACTCCCCATGGATTGCCGTTCATGTCGATACCTTCAAGCCGCTTTCCAACGAAGAAAAGCAGCGCCTGTCCCGTAATCTCTCCCTTGTCAAACAGCTTGGCGGGGAAACGGTCACCATTGCTGCGGAGGATATTCCTGCCGCACTTTTGGAAATTGCCCAGGAAAAAAACGTAACACAGATAGTGGTGGGTAAACCCCTTGGATCATCAGGCTTTTCTTTGTTTCAAAAAAGGTCGCTTGTCGATAAATTGATCCTGATCAGCGGTGATATCGACATCTGTGTTGTCAAAGCTGAAAAAACACCCCTTCGTAGAAGACCCTATGCCCTGAAATGGAATGTGCCGGTCCATCTGCTCCGCGAACTCGGTTTCGGTTTTGGCGTCATTGCCGGGATCACGGCCTTTTTCTGGTTAATCCGCACAACAACAACCTATACCTCCATTTCTCTTTTTTATCTTTTATCCATCGTATTTCTTGCCACCCGGCTCAGCCGGAGGGCTATTTTTATGGTCGCTGCACTGACTGGGCTTGCCTGGAATTTTTTGTTCATCCCCCCTTTATTTACTTTCCGTATTGATAAATTCAGTGATGCACTGATGTTCGGCATGTATTTTGTCGTGGCAATGGTGGTCGGCCATCTGACGGCGCGAATCCGCATGCGTGAATTGACGGAACGGATGCGTGAAAGAAGGACGGATGTATTGTATAAGCTGGCGCAGTGTGTGGTTGAAAGCCATACCCTTGACCAGGGAATGCAGCTTGCCGTTGCCCAGATGGATTCGGTTTTCGAAAGCCGCTCGGCAGTTACCCTCCAGGCGGAAGACGGCTCTTTGCAGGAAAGCCCTCACCCCGCAGGAACATGGCGGATGACGGCTAAGGAAAGCAGTGTGGTGTCATGGGTCTTTGGCTCCGGTAAACCGGCCGGCCGGTTCACGGAAACGCTGCCGCAATCGGAAGGCATTCATGTGCCCCTGCGGACGGCACACGGAATAGTCGGTGTCCTTTCCCTTCTTTTTCCGGAAAATGCAATTCTTGATATTGCCGCAAGAGAACTTCTGGAAACCGTGTCCGACCATGTTGCAGCCCTTGTCGACCGCTATCACCTGATCCGGCAGTCACACATTGCATCTCTTGCGCAGGAATCGGAAAAACTCCATAAAGTCATATTTGACTGCCTGTCCCATGAACTGAAAACGCCCATGACCATTTTGACTGCAGCTTCGAATCAGGCTATCGCCTGTCTTGAAAAAAGCGATATTTCAGGGGCAACTTCCGCTCTGAATGAACTCAGTATTGCGATTCTACGATTGAGGCTCATTGTCGATAATCTTCTGGGGATGACACGAATGGAATCCGAACAGGGCAAGCTGGAACCTGTCTGGTGCGATCTTGAAGAGATTGTTGAAGCTGCCCGGAACCAGGTTGAAACACTTGTTTCACCCTTTCGGTTAAGGCTTGAGATACCGGATAATCTTCCCATGATTCAGGCAGACCCGATTCTGATGACCCATGTCGTTTCAAACCTTCTTGCCAATGCAACACAGTATTCTCCTCAGGGAAGCACCATATCCATTTTTGCAGCAGGCAGCAATTTACAGGTGACGCTGAAGGTCATTGATGAAGGAGAAGGGATTCCGGCGGACGAACTTGGAGAAATTTTATTTCAAAAATTCCATCGGGGCAAAAATGCCCGTTTCGGCGGTATTGGATTAGGATTATCCATAGTTCACCGGTTTATGGAAATCATCGGGGGAAGCGCGGCGCTGTCCAACCGGACCGACAGATCCGGCGCTGTGTTTACCCTTGTTTTTCCGGTTAAAAATAATGGTGCGGAGACCCATCATGAGTCACACTGAATTTTCAAAAATAGCGGTCATCATAGACGATGAACCCCAGGTACGGAAACTATTGTGTGCCTCTTTATCCTCAGAGCAGTATTCTGTTTTCGAAGCGGAAAACGGCCGGCTCGGCCTTATGGAGATTGCCTACCGGAAGCCCGATGTCGTCCTTCTCGATCTTGGCCTGCCCGATATGGACGGCATTGACGTGCTCAAGAGCCTTCGGGAGTGGAGCCGGGTTCCGGTTATTGTGCTGTCCGTGCGCGAAAGTGTCGAAGATAAGGTTACAGCCCTGGATGCCGGTGCTGACGATTACCTGACAAAGCCTTTTCATACATCCGAGCTTTTTGCCCGGTTACGGGCCATTATCCGGCATGCCACCGGTAACCCCACGGTTCCGGAAATCACAAGCGGCCCCCTGCATATCAATTTTACAACCCGTATGGTTTTGGTGAATGGAAAAGAAACCCATTTAACCGCAACCGAATATGCACTCTTGCGCCTGCTTGCCGTCAATATCGGTAAAGTAGTGACACAGCCGCAATTGCTGCGGGAGGTCTGGGGCCCGATGGCGGAAGAAAATTCCCACTATTTAAGAGTCTATATGCGGCATTTGAGAAAAAAGATCGAAATAGACCCGGCATCGCCCAAATTGCTGGTCAATGAACCCGGTATCGGCTACCGGCTCAGGGATATCCGTGAGGATAATCATCCGGAGCCTTGAAAGGTTTTCTATCCCTGGATACAAGGCAGCAAGGCTTTTATAAAATAATAGCGGTTTTAAAAAAAATTAGCTGCCGGTCTCTGAATCGAACCGGCAGCTAAAAAACTTATTTCTGTTTTGGCATGACTTTACGATATACTTTATGAAATGGATGAGTTTGGCCATTGATGGTCAATAAATCACGTTCAATGGAAATCCCAAAGAGCCGTTCGTTTTCTTCAAGATAAGGCAGGATGAGGTTCCAGTCGGCTTCTGTCACCTCGGCAAACATGCCGCCGTTCAGGTGTTCGTCCACGATTTTACAATCCGGGTCCCGAAGATAAATGGCGCCGCCCGAAGCAAGGGAGAAAAGGTTTGATCCTGGATAGGGCATATCCAAGTCGATAACTTTGCCGGATTCGTCGAATTCAATTCCATTGACAATGACAAACCCGCCGCCGTTGAGGGGATCACCGGCCATAAAGGATTCGGCCAAGTAGTCGAGACAGGTGCCGTTGATGACCACCCTGGGTTTTCCCGTGGCATTGATCAGGGGGCGGCCGGCAGCATTGCCGAGGATATAGACTTCACCGCCCTTGGCGCCGTACATGAATGTCTGGCCCACATCGCCGTGAACCACAAATTTGCCGCGTTTCATGATCTGGCCGAGCTGGTCCTGGGCATTGCCGTGGACATGGATTTCCATGCCGTCAATGCCCGAGGCCATATAGTCGCCGGAGCTGTCATAGACATCAACCCGGACCCCGTCTGAATTCGCTCCAAACCCGCACCCGGTAAACCGCTGGCCTTTGTAGCCGTAACAGATATACTGTTTCCACCCCATGCGGTAGGCCTTGTTGACCTTCCTGGAATCGCAGTCTTCGCCTTCAGCCTCAAATTCCTTGGCATTGACCACCAGGATGATTTCCTTATCCATGGGGGCCCGCAGATTTTCACGGGTGGCCCGGTCGATATAGGCATACCGGGTGTTCTGCTTTTCCCCGATGGCCGGGGAGGATTCGAAGATCTGGGTCAGGCTTTGCCGGATGATGTCAAGGACAGAGCTTCTTTTTTTGCTGCCCGTTGGAAAAACCCTGTCGTTGAGATGGGTTAACAGATCAATGGCCAGGGCTTTTTTGTCATCGCTTTGGCCTGACTGAGCTTCAACCGTCCGGCAGATGCCTATGATATCCTGGAAGTTCAGGGTTTCGAATTCAGATGTGCAGAATGCTTGAAGACCTTTTAAATCCGCTGCATCAAAAAATTCAGACACCTTTTTGGCGGCTGGTGTGTTTTCAAAGGAAATTGAGATTTCAAGGGAAGTGTCAAAATGAATCCGGCCCTCCGGGACCGTGACCTCTTCACCGAATTTGTTCTGGGTGATGAGTTTTTTGGACCCGTCGCCTTTTCCCGCATCCTTGATGGTAAAGGTAAAGGCCCCGCCGTCGGTGGAGCTGCCGCCACGGGCATTCCAGTATTTGTCGGCAATGGGGCAGAACCGTTTGTCTTCAGCCGCAATGCTCTGGAGGGTGGCGTCAATGGCCTGTTTTTCCGAGCAGACAAGACCGATCTGGACCTCATCCCTTTCTTCCAGGGCAAAGACCTGGGGTCTGAGCATGGCCGTATCCGTGATGCCGATGAGCTGCATGAAATCATTATAGGGATCGTTTCTGGCAATGATGAAAAACCAGGGCCCGTCCGGTGAGCCGTTCATGTGCTGGCTCTGGATATACCGGTAGACCTGCTGTTTTTCCGGGGAAAGCCGGTCAAAATCATATTCCGTGGTAGGGGCCAGGGCTTCAATGATGTATTCCAGGGGATAGCCAAATACCCGGTTGTAAAGATCCAGGAGCAGGACCGAGGTTTCCGTGTCGGTCAGAAACTGGGGAAATATGTTATGCTGGTTTAAATATTCGCTGACCGCATGGTAATTGGCAAAATCACCGTTGTGGACCAGGGCTTCGTGCATGCCGGAAAAAGGATGAGCGCCGCCCGGATGCCAGAGCCGTCCGCGGGTCGGATAGCGCTGGTGGGCAATCCAGCCGTGGGCCCGGAAATCCTCCAGGCAATAATACTGGGTGGCCTGTTCTGCATACCCTACCACCTTTAGGATCATGACGTTTCTGGCATGGGAAAGGACAAAGGCCTTTTTTTCTCCCAGGGAAGCATAATAGGTCTGGTTCAGGCGGATGGAATTCTGGAAGACAAATTCATCTTCCGCCTTTCTTTTGTCCATTTCATAAAGATGGTTGTTTTGGATGAAATTATTCAGCACACCCGGTTTGACCCTTACAAAATACCGCCAGACATCCGGCGGTTTCACCTCAAGGCCGATGGTTCTGTAATCGCCGATGGTGGGGGTTTTTTCCGATTTATAAATATCAAAACAGGGGGTGATATTGGATGCTTCCACCGCTCCGATGGCAGCCTCATCAATATAGGCCACCTGAAGAAGATAATGGTCTTCCAGCACATCCTGGGGGATGTTGAGATCGCTGGCGCTTAAGCCCACGGCTGCAATACCGCCGCCCTTGCCGTTGCCCCGGTTGTGCATCTGGACCGAGGGTTCATAGATGTGGCGTCCGGCAATGGGGATGGAGGCCATGAAACCGGTCACGCCGCAGCCGCCTTCTTCATCGCATTTGTTCACCGGCGTCTGAATATGGGGAATTCGTCCCCGGGATGCCAGTATATGTTTTATGAGGGTGTCTGTCTGCCTCTTTATCATGATCAAAATTCCTTATTATAAAACCATTTTATAGCCGGTTGCGGGCTTGTATTGTTTTCTTTCTTCTTCATCAAGATAATCCAGGTGAACGAGAAGGTCTGACCGGCCCCGAAGCTCTTTGATGCTTTTCAGGCCAAAGGACCGCAGAATATCACACCATTGTTTTCTCCAGGCCATGTACATATTGACGAGCCGCTGCTCCACATATTCCTCGTCAATCATATACCCAAGCTCCGGGTCTGTGGTGGCGATGCCTCTGGCACAGCCCCGGCCGCTTTCGCAGTTTCCGCACCGGACACATTCCACGGCCACAAGATCGGCGGTTCCGATGACGCATCCGTCTGCACCCAGAGCAATGGCCTTGGCCACATCCATGGCATTGCGGATACCGCCGCTGGCAATGAGGGCGATTTTGTCCCTGGCCCCTTCTTCTACAAGGAACCGGTGGACTTTGGGGATGGCATATTCAATGGGCATGGCAATATTCTTCTTGGCAATGTCCGGGGCGGCACCGGTCCCGCCGTAGCTGCCGTCAATGTGGAT
>CAZWMY010000046.1:0-26831 GCA_964635025.1 uncultured Desulfobacula sp.
CAGGTATCCGCAGGGACATGGGTTCATGGCCGCCACCAGCATAAATTTCGACGGATAGGTGGCTTTCATGCCAGCCCTGGCAATCGAGACCTTCCCATCCTCAAGGGGCTGGCGCAATACTTCCAGCACATTTTTTTTAAATTCCGGCAGCTCATCCAAAAAAAGAACTCCATTATGGGCAAGACTGATTTCCCCGGGAACCGGTTTTGGCCCTCCGCCCACGAGCCCGGCATCCGATATGGTATGATGAGGGGATCGAAAGGGTCTTGCAAATGAAAACGGTTTTTTTTCATCAATCAACCCGAGAACACTATAGATTCTTGTTACCTCAATGGCTTCAGGAAATGTCAATTCCGGCAGGATGGTGGAAAGCCGTTTGGCCAGCATGCTTTTTCCCGATCCAGGCGGGCCGCTCATCAGAAGATTGTGAAATCCTGCTGCTGCAATTTCAAGGGCTCTTTTGGCGTGAAGCTGACCCCTTACCTCGGAAAAATCAATTCCATAGTCGGCAGACCCATTGATTGATTCTGATTTTACAGTGCTTTCATGGGGCTTTAATTGGCAAAACCCTGAAAAATAATCCACAATTTGGGACAAGCTCCGGACCGGGAAGACATCAATCCCGTCCACCAGGGCAGCTTCATCAGCATTTTCAACGGGAATAAAAATCCCTTTAAACCCTTTTTCTTTTGCCGTCAGCGTATACGGCAAAACTCCTTTTACCGGCTTTATTTCGCCATCCAGGGACAGTTCTCCTGAAAAAAGATAGGACTTGAGATGATCCGGCGGCACAGTGCCTGATGCAGCCAGAATGCCGATGGCAACCGGCAGGTCAAGGCCTGTCCCTTCTTTTTTCACATCAGCCGGGGCAAGATTGACCACCACCCGGTCCATGGGAAAGGCATATCCGGAATTTTTTATGGCTGTTTTAACCCTGTCCTTGCTTTCTCTGACTGAAATTTCAGGCAAGCCGACCATATTAAACACCGGGAGTCCGCTGGAAATATCGACTTCCACCTCAACTACAAATCCCTCAATCCCAATCACCGAACAGGAATTTACCTTTGCAATCAAATTGACTCCCTGATTTGAGAAACCTTGCAATACTAAAAAAATATTTACCGATCTTGCCTCTTTATTCCTTATCAAAAAATATGGATGAACCAAAGATATTTCTCATTTACTTTGCTTATGTTACTAAAATCAGATATATAGCAATCTAAAAATAAATAATGGAAATAAACACTAAACACCCTATGACAGAATATATATTACAGACCACACTTTCAAAAAGCATCTCTTTTTCAGGTATAGGGGTGCATTCAGGAAAACTGACCCATCTGACCATCAAGCCTGCACCGGAAAACCACGGCATTAAATTCAGACGGGTAGACCTTCCCGGCACCCAGGACATCCAGGCCCTGTTCAAACTCGTTGTCGATACCAGCCTTGCCACCGTCCTTGGAACCAATGGGGCCATTGTTTCCACCATTGAACATTTAATGGCCGGTTTTTCAGGTCTTGGCATTGACAATGCCCTTGTTGAAATAGATGATTATGAAATCCCCATTATGGACGGAAGTGCCAAGATCTTTACCCAGATGATGGAGGCCGCAGGTGTTGTGCACCAGGATGCGCCGAAACATTATTTTATTGTTAAAAAGCCCATTGAATTATTTGATGATGATAAATCCGTATCCGTATATCCTGAACCTTGCTTTAAAATTACCTGTCGGATTGATTTTCCGCACCCATTGATCGGAAAACAGGAAATCTCATTTGACATGGAAAAAGACAATTTTGAAAAGGAAATCAGCCGGGCCAGGACATTCGGATTTATCCAGGACCTGGAACTCCTGAAAAAATTCAGCCTGGGCAAGGGGGGAAGCCTTGACAATGCCATTATAATTGATGAAGATAGAATCTTAAATGAAGAAGGATTAAGATACCCTGATGAATTTGTCCGGCACAAACTCCTTGACAGCCTAGGGGATTTTTCTCTTCTCGGCATGCCGATCAAGGGGCATATCATTACCCATAAATCCGGGCATACACTGAACCATCAGTTTATCGAGACCTTTTTAAAAAACAAGGATGCCTGGGAAACAGGACCTGCAATACACAATGACTCACAATAAAAAAAAAATATCTTCTCTGATTTTCGGCAGGCTCATCTTCTTTATCATGATGACGGCTGTGCCCGGATATTTTTTCCCTTCTTTTGCCCTTGCAAAGGATACGGCTGAAATTCAGGATATCCGGCTCGTGAACACAAGAGATGATCTGTTGACCTATTTTAAAGTGACCCACGCGTTTTCAGACAAAATCAACCAGGCCATCATGAACGGGGTGCCTACAACATTTTCATTCTATATTGCACTCTATCAAGGCGACAGTTCCTGGCTGGATAAAAACATTTCCGATATCCAGATCAAATCCACGATCAAATACAATTCTCTAAAAAAAGAATTCTCGGTTCTGCGGCCCTGGAAAAACGAAACTCCTGTGGTCACCCAATCCTTTGAAGAGGCAAAGGCCCTTATGACCGAAATCGACAACCTGATGATCATCCCTTTGAACCGGCTCAACAAAGGAGACAAATATCAGCTTCGGATCAAGGCCGAACTGGAAAAAGTCACCCTGCCTTTGTCTCTCCACAATATTTTCTTTTTTGTCTCTTACTGGAATTTTGAAACAAACTGGTATCTGATCAATTTCTCCTATTGACCGTCATCATGATCCAATCCCAAGGGAAACATATCATATGGCTGATTCAATAAACCCGCATCCTGACCGGAAAAGAAAAAAACGGGAAGGCATTCTCATCCTTATCATTCTGATTACGGTTGCGATTCTTACCTTTATTGAAACCCGCATAACCCACTTCGGCAATGATTTTCCCTTATCCAGCACGGTATTGATGTTTATCCTGATCAATACAAACCTGCTTTTGCTTCTGGCCCTTTTGCTGCTGGTATTCCGGAATCTTGCCAAGCTCTACTATGAGAAAAAAAACAAGATCCTCGGGACCAAACTGAAGACAAGGCTTATCGCTGCCTTTATCGTTCTGGCGCTTTTACCGACAACGGTTCTCTTTTTTTTCTCGATTCAGTTCATCTCCACCAGTATTGCCTTCTGGTTTAATGCACCGGTGGAGCAGACCCTGGACAGTTCAATGGCCGTGGGCAGAAAACTGTATGAATACATAGAGACTGAGAATGAATTTTCTGCTAAAAGAGCGGTATTTCAGATAGACTCAAGAAAACTTCTGGATAAGGAAAATGAACCCAAACTGACCCGATATGCCGAAGTGATCCAGCGGGCCTTCAACCATCATGCAGTTGAAATCTACACCCCGGATGCAAGGCGCGTCAGCCTGTCGCTTTCAAATGAACTGGAGGGCCTTCATTTCGGACTTTTGACAAGCAACGAACTCACCGATATTCCGGAAGGCCGACTGTCCAATACCATTTCCCAGGATATCCAGGAAGGGGAATTGCTCAGGACCATTGCCACCATCCCCTTTGCATCCGACCCTAAAAAAGCCGAAGCCTTTCTTGTTATTTCAACGCTCTTATCACCGGACCTGTCCTGGAATCTACAATCCATCTTAAAAGGGATTGAAGAATATCATCAGCTTAAGCTTGCTAAAAAACCGGCCCTGACATTTTATTATATTGCACTTTCTGTAGTAGCCCTTCTGGTTATCTTTTGTGCCATCTGGTTTGGGTTTCAGCTGGCCAAAACCATTACCATCCCCATCATGAAATTTGCCGAGGGCACAAAACGGGTGGCGGATGGAGATCTGGACTACCGGATTGATTTTGAAAGCGATGATGAAATCGGAACCCTGGTCAAATCTTTTAACTCCATGACCAAAGAGCTTGCCGCCGGAAGGCATCAGATTGCCTTTTCAGAAGAAATGCTCAGAAATCAGAACACCGAACTTGAAAAAAGCAGGCAATATATTGAAACCGTTTTAAAAAATATTTCCGCCGGAGTAATTTCCGTCGATAATAAGGGGACCATCATCACCATCAATAAAGCTGCCGAATCCCTATTGGATATCAACAGCCGTGATATTTTGCATAAAAATTATAAGGATGTTCTGAAAAACGAGTATTTAAAACTTGCCGACAATATTTACGACCAGGTGGCCCAGGGACAGGAAAGCATTGAAATGCCCATTTCCGTTACGGTTTCAGGCACGCCGAAACATTTTTCCTTAAATTTTAATATATTGAAAGATGATTCGGATCAGAATCTTGGGGCAGTTCTTGTTTTTGATGATGTCACCGAACTTGAAAAAGCCCAGCGCATTGCTGCCTGGCGGGAAGTTGCAAGGAGAATCGCCCATGAGGTCAAAAACCCGTTAACCCCCATAAAGCTTTCGGCCCAGCGGCTCAAACGCAAATATGCCCATCAGATCAATGATGATATTTTTACCAGCTGCACCGACACCATTGTGGAGCATGTGGATCTCATCCGGAACCTTGTCAATGAATTTTCAACCTTTGCCAAATTCCCGGATGCCAATATTGCCCAATGCAGGATTGAAAATATTATCCTTGAAACCATTGCCCTTTACCGGGAAGGGCTTGAAAAAGTGGATATCCAATCGAATTTTGCATCCAATATCCCTGTTCTGAAACTGGATCACCAGCATATGAAACAAGCGTTTATCAACCTCATTGACAATGCTGTGTATGCCGTTGATAAAAGGGGGGTAATCCTGATTGATGTCTCCTATGACGAAATCTTAAAAATCGTCAGAATTGAAATAGCAGACAATGGCAAAGGCATTTCCGATAAAGAAAAGACAAGGCTTTTTGAGCCTTATTTTTCCACAAAAAAATCAGGTATGGGTCTTGGTCTTGCCATTGTTAACTCTATTATTTCCGATCATAATGGTGTAATAAGGGTCCAGGATAACAAGCCCAAAGGTGCAAAATTTATTATTGAACTGCCGGCTTAATCATTCATAGAAAGAACAGGAGTAGAACGCATGTATCCTGCAGTATTGATTGTTGATGATGAAACCACAATTATTGAATCTCTTGAAGGAATCCTGTCCGATGACGGATTTGAAGTCATTCACGCATTTAACGGATATGAAGCATTAAAAAAAATTGAAGCCGCGTCTCCGGATATTGTCCTTTTAGATATCTGGATGCCGGGAATGGACGGCATTGAAACCTTAAAGGAAATTAAAAAAATTGCTCCCAATCTTCCTGTGGTCATGATCACCGGCCACGGCAGCATTGAATCGGCAGTTGATGCCACAAAATCCGGAGCCTATGATTTCTTGGAAAAACCTTTATCCCTTGACAAGGTCATGGTCACCATCAGCAATGCCTTAAATTTTCGAAAACTGGAAGAAGAAAACATCTATCTGCGCAAAAAAACCATTGAAAAAAATTCCATTGCCGGAACAAGTGCCGCCATCAAAAAACTATATGGTGAAATCATGAGTGCAGCGCCATCCGATGCCTCCATCCTGATTACCGGAGAAAACGGGACAGGAAAAGAGCTGGTGGCCAGAACCATTCATCAGTTCAGTTCAAGACCGGAGCAGCCCTTTATTATCATCAACTGTGCAGCCATTCCTTCTGAAAACCTGGACAGTGAGCTCTTCGGTCATGAAAAAGGCGCTTTTGAAGGGGCAAAATCAAAAAACAAGGGGAAATTTGAACTGGCCTCGGAAGGCACCCTTTTCCTGGATGAAATCGGGGATATGAATATACAAACCCAGGCAAAAATCTTAAGGGCCCTTGAATCCAAAACCTTTCAGAGAATCGGCGGCGGAAGAACCCTTCACATGGATGTCCGACTCATTGCATCCTCCAATAAGGATCTTGAAAAAGAGATTGAAGCCGGCACTTTCAGGCAAGACCTCTATTTCAGACTTAACGTGATTCCCATTCATGTTCCGGCATTAAGGGAAAGAAAAGAAGATATCCCTGTTCTGGTGGATGCCTTTCTTGAAAAATCATCCAAACAGGCTCCGGGGAAAAAGAAAACCCTGACGGAAAATGCATTGAAACTTTTGAATGCCTATGACTGGCCCGGCAATGTCCGGGAATTGAAAAACCTGATGGAAAGGCTCTCCATTATGGTGAAACAGGATCTCATCGATGTCGCCGATATCCCTAAGCCCTATAATCCGGAACTAAAATCGGCAGACCCGGAAAGGACTGATTTTTTCCTTTATGAAGATGACCTGGAACAGGCAAGAAAACGGTTTGAAAAAGAATATCTCCTTCAAAAAATTTCCACAGAAGGAGGAGATATCATTTCCACGGCAAAAAAGCTTGGCACCAGCGTTAAATATATCAAGAAAGCCATTTCAGAATCTTAAATAACGATGAGAGTCATCAGTGGGAGCAGGAAAGGCAGAAAACTTGTCCGTATTGAAGGAGAAAGGGTCAGGCCCACCTCCGACAGGACAAAAGAAGCCATTTTCAATATCCTGGGACATTCCATCCGGGAGGCAAGGGTTCTAGACCTTTTTGCCGGAACCGGGGCCTTAGGAATAGAAGCCTTGAGCCGGGGTGCGGATCATGCCGTTTTTATGGATCTTGACTGTGATATTATCCAAAAAAATCTTCCGCTTTGTCGGTTTGAAGATAACAGCACCCTCATCCGTCACAATATCATCCATCAACCCTGGCCGGAAATCCTCAAAGGGAAGCCCTTCGATGTTGTATTCATTGACCCGCCCTATAAAACCGGATACATCAAAACAACCCTTGAAAAAGAAGGGTTTATCGATCTTCTGGCCCCCGGCTGCATCATCATTGCCGAGCACTCCTGCAAAGAAAGTCTTCAAATAAACCCTTCTGTCCTTGACATTTTCAGACAAAAAAAATACTCAAAAACCATGATCTCATTTATCAGACAAAGGATAACCCATTCATGACAAAAAACAAAAAAACGGCAATCTATCCCGGCTCTTTCGATCCCCTGACTAACGGGCATATTGATATTATTGAACGCGCCCTTGGTATTTTTGACGAGGTGATTGTTGCCGTATTGCACAACCCTAACAAAAAAGCCCTGTTTACTATGGATGAACGGGTTGAAATGATCCGTAAGAGCTTTAACGGTGAAAGATCGGTCCTTGTCGATTCCTTTGGCGGTCTTCTGGTGGATTATGCCAAAATAAAAAAAGCGGTGGCTATTATCCGGGGGATGAGGGCGCTTTCCGACTTTGAAAGTGAGTTCCAGATGGCCCTGATGAACCGGAAATTAAACAAGGAAGTACAATCTGTTTTTTTGATGACCGGGTTTAGATGGATTTTTACCAGCTCTTCCATTATCAAAGAAGCTGCCCAGTTTGGTGGAGACATCAGCGATATGGTTCCTGAGGCTGTTAAACTTAAACTGCAGGAAAAATTTCCGAAAATCCGGGAATAAAAATACCCCTTATGGATATATGGCAATTGAATATTTTTGTCGCTGTGGTGGAAAATAAAAGCTTTTCCAAGGCATCGGAGGCCATCAATCTCTCTCAACCCACGGTGAGCAGTCATATCAAAGAGCTGGAGGATTATTTCAACTGCCGCCTCCTGGACCGGCTCGGAAAAATCACAGAACCCACAAAGGCCGGGAAAATCCTGTATCAGCAAGCAAAAAAAATTTTATCATTAAAGGATCAGACCGAAACCGCCATGCATGATTTCCTCGGGAAAACAAAAGGAAACCTTGCCCTTGGCGGCAGCACCATCCCTTCCGGCTATATCCTTCCCAAAATCATCGGCCCGTTTTCAAAAAAATATCCCGATATCCACGTTGAATTATTTGCCGGCGACACCAGCCAGATGATAGAAGAAATTAAAAAAGGAAAAATCGAAGTCGGTATAGTAGGCGCAAAAACCGATGATCCCCTGATCTCCCAGGAAGAATTTGTGACCGATGAAATGCGTCTGATTGTTCCTTTTGATCATAAATGGGCAAAAAAGGCTTCCATCGACTTCTCCGATCTTTTAACCGAAACCCTGATTGCCAGGGAAAAAGGATCAGGAACCTGGCAGTCCATTCTGAAAAGTATGGACAAGGCCGGATTTGATCCTAAGAGCCTTCATGCCCCGGTGACCATGGGCAATACCGTTTCCGTAATCCAGGGCATTCTCCATCATGTGGGGATTTCCATTCTGTCCACCATTGCCGTCCAGGACGATATCGACAAAGGCCGACTAAAAGCCTTATCCGTTCAAGGCCTGGATCTCAACCGTTTTTTCTACCTGACCACGTCCACAAAACGAGCACTGTCTCCCCTTAGTAAAAAATTCATTGAATTTTGCAAAGCAGGCCCAATACCCTTTTAAGATTTTTTAAAATCTTCTGCCCAAGCAAATAATTCAGGTGTCCCTCCGGTATGCCAGAACAGAACCGTCTCCCCCTTTTTAAAAACCCCTGTTTGAATCATATCGAGAAGACCTCCCATGGCCCTTGCCGTATATACAGGTCCCAGAAGAATGCCTTCGTATTGTGCCAAGTCCCGGATGGCGTTAAATTCCAGATCACCGGGGACAGCATACCCAGCTCCTAAAAAATCACAATCCAGAATAAAATCCGATTCCATCATTCTGATATCAACACCAATTCTTTTGGCTGTGTCATTGGCAATCCGGGTCAGGATGGGGGGAAACGGCTCTGACCCTGTTTTGGTCTGGTCGATGCTGATACCCAGAATCCGACCCTTAAACCCGGTCAGCCTTGCCCCCAACGCCAGTCCGGCCTGGGTTCCGCCGGAACTTGTGGCAAAGACAATGGCATCCGGTCTTATGTTCATCTCCTTTATTTGCATTTCAAGCTCCGGCATGGCAGCGACATATCCTACACATCCGGTGCTGTTGGAGCCGCCGACAGGAATCACATAGGGTTTTTTCCCTGCCTTGGTCAGGGTGTCGGCCACTTCATAAAGCCTTTTTTCCCTGTCTTTTCTGTCACAAAAATGAAGATGTGCCCCGAATATGGTATCTAAAAGAAGATTGCCGTTGAAAATGCCGGGAGGGATTCCGTTCAACACCAGGTGGCAGCCAAGACCTGCTTTTCTTGCACCGGCTGCTGTCAGGCGGCAGTGATTGGACTGAAGCCCGCCTGCCGTAACCAGGGTGTCTTTGCCCTGTTCCAAAGCTTCTCCGATGAGAAATTCAAGTTTTCGTACTTTATTTCCTCCCATGCCAAGAGAAATCAGATCATCCCGTTTCATATAGATGTCAGGCCCCTTAAAGGCCTTTGTCAAATTTTCAAGATAATGAATGGGTGTTGGAAATTCAGCCAGATGAAACCTGGCCAAGCCTTCTATGTTCATCATGCCCCCTTTTTGTTAATTATAGAATCTCGGCAACAATGGATTAATCCTGGACAAGATTTTATACTCGCTGGATTTTTCACGATATGCAATGGGCTCCAGCGGCAGCACAGCACCATTATCAGACCCGAACAATGTCACAATATCCCCGATACCGACCGTGCAAGGCTCGGTTAATGCAATACAAAGATGATTGGACGTAATACTGCCCACCACCGGATATTTTATTTTGTTAATCATGGCGACCGCTTCCTCTGTATTATTTAAAAAAAAGCCGTCTGAATACCCGATTGAAACCGTTGCCAGATATATTTCCCGGGTTGCCGTATAGACCCTGTGATAAGAAACGGAATCTCCGGGGTTGAGTTTTTTGACACAGGAGACCTTTGCCTTAAGAGAAAAAGCAGGTTTCAGATTGATTCTTTTTTTCTGGTATTCTCCATAAGACGGATAATATCCAAAGGTGGATATTCCCGGTCTTACCGCATCAAGATAGGTATGCGGAGAGCTGAGGATACCAGCACTGGAAGCCATATGCCGGATGCCCACATGGATTTTTTTTTGTTTTGCCTGATCACACACATCTAAAAACCGCTTCAATTGAATCGGTTCAAAATCCTCATCCTCTGTTGAAGCTGTAAAAATACCTTTAATTTGAATATGAGGCATTCTTGACACATGTTCAATAAATGCCACGGCTTTATCAAATTGAACGCCGACCCTTCCCAGCCCGGTGTCAATTTTAATATGAACAAGGACTTTTTTCTTTTTAAGACCTGCGTATTCGTTCAGAAATCCGACATTTTCATGAAATACGGACTGATGAATATTGTTGTCGACAATAAAGGGCGCCTGGTGTTTATCAAAGGGCCCGAAATTTAAAACAGGGCAACGCACACCACCGGCAATCAGTTCTTTTGCTTCCGACAGTTTTCCCACGCATAATCCGGTTATGCCCTCGATCTTTTCTAAAACTTTGCCGACAGGGACAATCCCGTGCCCATACGCGTTATTTTTGATGACCGGCATCATAGGGACATGATTTGTAAACAGGCTGATTTCCTTTATATTATGGGTGATATGGCGGGTATCAATTTCAGCCCAGGCTTCCGGCATGGTATTTTCATCGGATATGCCCGACCCGGGTAATGGGTCGGAAAAAAACTTGTTCATTATTACCTCGGTATTTATAAGGGATAAAAAAACATGAATCAGATCTGAATCTTTGCTTTATCTTTCTAATGGGTCAGAATTTTGCTGATGAAATTGGCTGCCCGCTCTGTTTTCGGACTATCAAAAAAGGACTCGGGGTTACCTGTTTCAATGATTTTTCCTTCATCCATAAACAGGACCCGGTCCGCCACTTTTCTGGCAAACCCCATTTCATGGGTCACCACGCACATGGTCATGCCCTCGGATACCAGGTTGACCATAACATCCAGCACCTCCCCGATCATTTCCGGGTCCAGGGCAGAAGTCGGTTCGTCAAAAAGCATGATTTCAGGCGACATGGCAAGCCCCCTGGCAATGGCCACCCGCTGCTGCTGGCCCCCGGACAGCTGGGCCGGGTATGCTTCGATTTTATCTGTCAGGCCGACCTGTTTCAGCTTTTCCAGGGAGATTTTCTCAGCCTCGGCTTTAACCATCTTTTTAACATTGACCGGGGCCAGCATCACATTTTGCAGCACGGTCATATGGGGATACAAATGAAACTGCTGGAATACAAAACCGATTTGAGACCGAAGCCGGGTGAGGTTGGAAGATTTCAGGTGAACCGGTATTTGGTTCACGATAATCTCTCCTTTTTGAATCTGCTCAAGGCGATTGATACACCGGATCAGGGTGGATTTCCCGGAACCGCTGGGGCCGCAGATAACCATCACCTCTCCTTTTTCTATGGTCAGGTTAATATCGTTCAATACATGATTTTTACCATACCATTTGTTTACATTTTTAAATTGGATCATGTTCCCCTTTCGTATTCGCCTGTTGTTATCCTGTACCTTCCTTCAATCACCCTTTTCTCCTGTCTGCCGCTACCATGAATAGGCTATCCCGCCATTTTTTGCTCCAGATAATTGGACAAAAGGATCAAGGGATATGAAATCACAAAATACAAAACCCCGACCAGCGAAAAAACCATAAGCCCTTCCGGTATCCTGACTACGGTTACCCATCCCACCCGCGTCAATTCCATCACGCCGATCACCGATACTACAGAAGTATCTTTTATCAGCAATACATACTGTCCCACCAATGGCGGCAGGATCACCTTCATGGCCTGGGGCAGGATCACCAGGCGCAGCTGCTGGATCAGCGTAAGCCCGGAAGACGCTGCCGCTTCCCATTGTCCTTTGGGAATGGATTTAATACCTCCGGAAACAATCTCACATATAAAGGCGGCTCCCATGATGCCCATTGCCAGTAAAGCGGCCGGAAAGGCCTCCAGCTGGATTCCCCACTCGGGAAAGATAAAAAAGATAATAAAAATCTGAACCACAAAAGGTGTGCCCCGGATAAACGAGACATAAAACCCGATGATGAAATTCAGAATCCGATTATTCCCTGATCTGAAAATCCCCAGGATAAACCCTAAAAAAGTGCAGGTCACAAGACTGATAAAGGCGATCTTGCTTGTCATCCAAAGACCCTGGAGGAAAAAGGGAAAAATTTCCACCAGCCTTGCAAAATAAAACGCCATCATATCAATAGACCTCCCTGAAAATCAGTTTTTTCTGGGACCATTCAGCAAGGGTCTTGAGGCAAAAATAGATACACATATAAAAGAACGCTACGGTAAAAAAAGCTTCTGAAGGCATGAACCGCTCCGATGTCAGGACCTGGCCGCACCGGGTCAATTCCATGACCGAAATCAGGGAGAGCAAGGCTGAATCTTTCACCAGGACAATGGCTTGCCCCAAAAGCGGTGGAACCGTCACCCCCAAGGCCTGGGGAAGAATGATAAACCGCATTCTCTGAAGATAGTTCAACCCCGAGGAAATTCCGGCTTCAATCTGACCGCGATCCACGGAATTAATCCCGGCCCGGACGATTTCCGCAATATAGGCCCCTGAGTTCAGCATCAGGGCCAGGATACCGGTCTGAATCTCCGGGATTTTCACCCCCAGGGTGGGCAAGCCGAAATACAGAAAATAAACCTGGACCAGCAATGGCGTAGACCGGATGATCTCGATGTAGGCAATGGCCGGATATTTCAGCGCCCTGATCCCGGAAATCCTGCAGGCGCATGCCGCAATCCCCGCACCCAGTGCCAGCAGAATGGAAACAAAAGATATGAAGAATGTGGATTTCAACCCGTCTAAAAACAGGGGCAGATACTCCATAATGATTCTGAAATTAAAATCCGCAAGCATGGCATCTTCCGTTTGGGTTAAAGGCTATGGTATGCGCTTTGAAAAAGCAAGCGCATACCATTCAATCAAAAAACACGCAATTTCAACAAGGCCTAATGATCTTTTTTCCAGTCTGCACTGCCAAACCAGTATGCGATATTGGCATCATACATCCCATTGGACCGGATGGTCTCAAAATACAGATTGGCCCATTGCCAGAGATCTACGGATTCCTGGCGAACACCGAATGACAGGGCATCCTTTCCGGTTCCAAGTCTCTTATCCAGGAGTCTGACAGAGTTTGGCGGAAAATCCGGAAGCACGGTGAGCACTGCCATGTCATCATTAACCCCTGCATCCACATGCCCTGCAAGCAACGCCTGGACAATCATTCTGCCGCTGCCCTTATAGGTTTTAATCGTGGCTTTGGGCAGATATTTTTTTGCATTGGTTTCACTGGTTGATCCCAGCAAAGCACCTACGGTCACACCGGGTTTGTTGACATCTTCAAGCGTTTTGAATTTGGAATCGGTTTTTGTAAAAATACAAGGCTGAACATACATCCACGGATCGGTAAAAGTAATTTTCAATGCCCGTTTCAGGGTAGGGGTCATGTCTGCAGCCAGGATATCTGCTTTTCCTGAGAGCAGTGCCGGGATCAGACCGTCCCAGTCAAAATCAAGAATAACGAGTTTAACCCCCATTTCATCGGCCATTCCTTTGGCAAAATCCACCATGGAACCGGCCTGCACTCCGTTTTTGTCAACAAATGCATAGGGTGCGGAACCCGATTGAACCGCAACCCTGAGTTCACCTCTTTGCACAATCTCTGCCAGGGTTCCTGAAAAGCAGGTCCCGGCAAATAATACCGATGTCATGATGACAAGCATAACTGAAAAAAATTTTTTCATGTTCTTCTCCTTTTTTTGTTGCTGTTATAAATTAAACGGCAAAAACATACCGTTTCGATACCCATTCAAAACATATCGTTGTCTCTTATATTTTCACCATTGATTCTTGGATTTGGATCCCTCTTTTTTTAAGACCTTCCATAAAGGGTTGTACCGGAATATGCATGATTGGTGACAAGACCCCTTTTGCGGTTATCTCTCCCTTGGCCAGCATCTTTGCGACAATGCAGGCTGCGTAACCGACACCTTTGCTCATGGCCATGATCCCGTTAGAAAGATCCCTTTCAATGAGCATGGAACTGGTAAATCTCATGGGAATCCCGTCTTTGAGCCCCTCAAAAACATTGAGCATGGCAACCAGATCTTTTTCATCATCCTGGTAAACCAGTTGCGGAGCCAATAATTTATCCATGAAGTCCATTGGCGTTACATTTCCGGGGATTCCTTCGACCGGTTCCTCGCTTAAAAGCCCCAGGGCTTTCAACGGTTGCCAAAAAGCGCTCCACCCTGGCCAGCGCAAAGAATATCGGCCGGTATGGGTAATCTGACCGGTGATGCCCATAATGTCGGTGAAATAAACGGCATCTCCGTTGGGAATAGCTTCCAACGGGCCGAGCCCCGGAAATTCAACAGCGTGTATATGTTCTTTATCGTGTTGATTCAGTGCAGGAATGGAAATGATTTTACCATCCCGGATGATGCGGCTCTCCCTCATGGTGGAGCTCAATACGCCCCGCCAGATCCAGGAAATTTTATAGTTGAGAGGATTGGTGCAGGCTTTTTTCTCAGGAAATCCGCCGCAATAGGACTTGACTGTGGACAAAGAATCAAACCGTTTTTTGGCATCCCCGTAAATCACCAGATCAATCCCGGGGTCCAGCCCGCATTCGGGCATAATGGCGATCCCGGCATCTTTTGCTTTTTGATCCAGCAATTCCGGGTGATACATATAATTTGTGTCCACCACACTCACCCTGGCCCTAAGGGCGGCCTCATTGACAACAGGATTATATTCCTTTGGCAAGAGATTGATCACGACGTCTGCCTGTTGAAACAGACCCGAAAGATCTGATGTATTATTGGCATCGATCTTGGCCTGTACGATCTTTTCCATGCTGGTAAAACGGGAAATTTTCGACAATTGATCAAACCTTGAATCTGCACAGATAATTTTTTTAACTTCATCATCCGATGCAAGATCGTAAAGAGCCGTTCTTCCCTGGATACCACAACCACCTAAAACAAGAATATTCATATCCACCTCATATATTTTTCATAGCCTCTGCCAAACGATGGAGAGCGATTTTAAGCGTATTTTTCGGACAGGCAATATTTAAACGGATAAACCCATCTCCTTCTTTACCATATTCATCCCCAAAGCTTGGAATGATGCCTGCTTTTTCCAGCATGAATCTTCTGAGGGCCTTAAAATCCATGTTGAGCCCACGACAATCCAGCCAGGCCAGGAATGTCCCCTGGGGCTTGATCACCTGAATGGCTGGGATATTAAGACGCACATAGTCCAACAAATACTGCCTGTTTTCTTCAAGATAGTCCAAAAGTTCTGAAAGCCATTTTTGGCCTTTGGTATATCCGGCTTCCAGAGCAACAGCACTAAACAGATTATCCAGGCGCATCTGAAAAGTTTCCATGACTGATTCATAGTCTTTTCTGGTTTTCACATCCGGAATCACCAGGCTTGAAGTCTGAAGGCCGCCGATGTTAAAAGTTTTACCGGGAGAATAGCAGGTCGCGGTCAGAAGGGCCATATCAGGTGATATTGAACCCAGGGGGATATAGGGATGCCCCGGGTAACAGATATCTGCATGGACATCATCCGATATCACAAAAATCCCGTATTTAAGACAAATATCCCTCAAGGATTCAAGTTCATTCAAGGTCCATACCCTGCCAGTCGGGTTATGCGGATTACAAAAGATCATCATCCGGGTTCTTGAATCAATTTTTTGTTCAAGCTGATCAATATCAAGAAAATATTCACTCTCTTTCAAGATTAACGGATTTTCAAGCACCAACCTGCCGCTCTTCAGGATGATATCCCGCAATGGCCCATAGGCAGGTTCCTGGAGGATGATAGCATCGCCCGGGCCGGTCTTGAGGTTAATCAATGCATAAATGGCCGGGATTACCCCTGGCGGACAAAAGGCAAGCCAATCCGGTTCAATCGGCCACAGATACTGTTTTGAAATCCAGTTAAAAACAGATTTGACATAAGCTTTGGATCTTAAGGTGTATCCAAAAACACCATGGCCGGCTCTTTTTTCCAGGGCATGGGTAATTTCCGGGGGAGATAAAAAATCCATATCCGCCACCCACATGGGAATCAGATCATCCCGTTCGGACAGGCAAGGAGAAAAATCCCATTTATAAGAATCAGTCCCCTTGCGAACAATTAAATCATCAAAAGAATAAGCCATTCTGTCCTTTAGCTGTTATTGATCATCGCAAATAAAAAACGGTTTCTATTTCAATGGCGGCATCCTTGGGGAGCCTTGCCGCCTGTATGGCGGATCTTGCGGGTAGAACAGCTTTGAAATACTCTGCATAAGCCTCATTCATGGCCTGAAAATCAGCCATATCCTTTAAAAACACAGTGGTTTTTACAATGTGATTCAAATCTGTTTTTGCAGCCAAGGCAATGGCTTTAATATTTTCAAAAACCTGCCGGGTCTGATCTTTTATATCCCCTTCAACAAATGTCCCTTTGGCTGGATCAATGGGCAGTTGGCCGGATAGAAATAAAAAATCTCCTGCCATGACCCCCTGGGAATAAGGGCCTATTGCCTCAGGGGCTTGTTTTGTAACAATGGGTTTGATCTGTTTGTTCGTATCCATATTGTTATCCTTTTTGTTAAATTTTTTTTTTGTTATGTTGTCATTTTTCCATAAAGTCTTTGTTGCCGGATCACAAATTGAAAAATCAAAAATCCGGTTTTTCTGATTTTAAATGAAGGGGTGACCGGATTTCTTTTATATAATTATAAACCGTGTATCGGGAAACACCCAAAAGATTTGCCAGATAATCAACCGAACCTTTTAAAAGAAATACCCCCTGAAATTCCAGAGCCTCAATCAGTTGAATTTTTTCCTCCTTTGACATGGAAACCGGCTGTTTGCCAATTTCTAGGACCACTGGCTCCATTATCGCTTCAATCGTCTCTTTCAGGGAATTTGTAAATGTCTCCTTTGCAGCTGATTCAGCAGGGTGTTCCATTTCAATAAACTCATTGACAAGGGAAATTGTATTCAAATAATCGGTTATGTCAAAATTCGTGCAAAAAGCCCCGATCACCTTTTTGGATGAATCCCTGATAAATGTGGTGGATGATTTAAGGATGCGGCCTTCCTTGGTCACCGTCTTGTAACTGTTGATATCCAGGACATTGTCCCCATCAACCCTGAGGCGTTTGATAATAAGATCGGTAATGGGGGCTCCCGGCTTTCTCTTAGTCACTTTTCCTTCAATGTGAATCAAAGAATTAGGAAGTTTTGAAAAATCATGGATCGCCACTTCCGATTTCTGTCCAAACATCTTGGTGAGAACCAAAGCCAGACGCTTCATGTTGTCAAATATGATTTCATGCTCTATGGTCATTATAGCTCATCCCGATAAATCTGATTCAAGCTATTTCAATTTTTTTTGAATATGTCAACAAATTTTGAAAATTTAAAAATTATATTGCCATAATTTGTTTTTCAGGTTACTCGTAACTCATTGAGATGATATCTGATCTTCAGCCCTTTTTTATCAGAACACCGGAACCCGGAACCTGTCAGAAAAGCATATTGTGCCGGGAAAATAAAATCCAATAAAGGAGACCTGTATGGCTTTCTGGAGTTTAGACACCCTTCAATTAGAAAGTTTCAGACCAGGAATCATGAGCAAGGCAGAAATCGGGCATACCCTCATTATGGTGTGCATGCAGATTGATGGAGAAAAGGAAGATCCGGGGCATGTGCATTCCTTTGACCAGTGCGGCATGGTCCTGGAAGGCAGGATTGAGATGATTGTGGGTCAGGAACGCCGGTTGCTGTGTGCTGATGAATGCTATTTTATACCGGCCGGGGCTCAACATGGCTGGAAGACTTTTGACAAACCCGTCAGGCTTCTGGACATCTGCCCCCAACAACCCCAGGGAGAAAAACCATGATATCAGCAAAACCCTATCCTTTGGTAACGATTTTACGTGAATTGGCTGATTTTAAAGTGGACGGCCTGGCTATTCCCTATCCTGAATTTGTCCCCCGTCTTTATAATCTTTGTATAAAGCTCGGGTTCAGAAAAGGCCTCATCATGCCGTCCAGGGCCTTTTGTTCCGATGAAAACCAGGGGGTTCCCATTATCCTTCTGACAAAGCATTTCGGCACGTTTCCATTTAACCACGGCCGTGTCGGCGGCATCATGGCCATTGACAGACATGCACCCCATGCAAGCCACGGTGAAGACTCCGTGATCGTCCAGGCCAGCCATGTGGGATATGATCCGGATACCGGGGTTTACGGAACCTTCCGAAGACCCAGGATGGCGGATAAAAGCATATCCGAATCCTGCGGAAAACTCGCCCATGTCATCACCCCCTATCAGGAGCAGTATAAATTTGCCCGGGATCGGATTTTTTTGTCCAAATCCGAATCCGGGGCTTTTTTGATTACGGTTAAAAATTCCTTTATTGATTTTTTCACCCACCCGGTAAAAAACGGCCTTGTGCTAAGATTGCAGAATATTGCCAAAATCAGAGAGGATGGGGTCATCCGCCCTATCGGGGCTTCCAGTACCATGCAGACTTTTGAAGTGGCCGAAGAGTTCAGAAAAAGGATGGACCAGTCCGGCTATGAATGGAAATCCGGGAATGGCGAATGCATGGGGAATCATCTCACCGAAGACCTCTTCTTTTTCCGTGAAGATTTTCATGAAACCGATGAAAGTATTTTGCTTGAGCGCAATATTATTGATTTTATGCCGAGGATTGTTACATCGAGAAATCCCCTGCTTAGGGCGGCAAAAATAAATATCCAGCACGAATTTGCAAGGGCTGTTGAATCCATCCGCCGGGGTAAAGAATACACTGGAAAAAATCTTCTCTACATTGCTGGGCTCAACATAGACATCTCCGAATACGAAGATTATCCGCCCACCACCTATTTTGTTCCCTGGGCCGCCCATATCCAGGTAAGAAAAAACCCCAGTGCCGATTTCCGGTATCCGGTGGAGCAGCAGTCCCTGTTTGATCTTCTCATGGCCCAGAGCACCCGTAACCCGGATGAGACCAATTTAAAGGAAGAAATTGCACGTATGCTAGAATCACCTCGGTTTGATATCCGATCGCCCAAGTAAGCAACGCGATCATGGCGCCGATCAGTTGCCTTGCGGCATTGACCGCTATTCTTTCATAATTCTTATAATTTTTTCATCCAGGCAGGACCGCAGAAAAACATTCATGGGTTTTTGATCCCCGGTATCATAAAAATGGAGCATCAATTGATTAAACTCAAGCTGCCTTTTTGCCGGAAGATTAATGGCCGGAAATCCGCAATTCAACAAAAACCCGTTCATGACAAACCGCCCCATCCGCTTATTGACATCATAGAAAAACTGACATCTTGCCATGGTGAGAAAAAAATGAATGGCCTGGTCATAAATGTCCGGCATCCAGGACGCTTCTGTCACCATTTCCTCAAACAATTCCGGCAACAATGCCGCTTCCGGCGGCATATAATCCGTTCCTGCAACCGTAACTCCGCCGGATCTGAATTTTCCCCAGTCCAAAGCCTCGTCCCTGGCCGCTATCTGATGAAGGGCACAGACTTTTTCAATCGCTATCTCAAACTGATCTTTTTCAATGAGTTTAAATAATGCCCGCCAAGCGTCGGCTTGATTCAATGCTATCTTCTGATCAGCCACTTTATGCCCGCCGACAGTAATGCCCTCCAACAATGTCTGAATTTCTGGTAAGGTGAAATGAATCCCCTCCAGATTTACTGCATCATATACAAATTCCGCTAATTGACGCTTGGCCAGCATGACGGCTTTTGCTTTATTGGGTTTCATATCCCATTGAGTGTCTTTCATTGTGGTCACCGTTTTTCTATATTCCTACCCGTCAATAAAAAGACTCATGGACTCTATCTGTTCAACATCTTCGGTCTCCATGACCTTAATGATATTTTTGTGCATCCGTTTTTTCAATTCTCCAAAAATCCCTCTTTTTTTGGTAAAGGTCCGGGCAAATTCCAGAGCATCTTTGAGCAGTTCATCCTTGTCGCTGCTGGCCTTAACAATCACACGGCTGTTGTATAGTTCTTCTGCGCCCACCCGCTTGCCTGAAAGGATCATTTCATTGAATTTATGTTCGGGTATGGCTTTTCTGACAAATTCAATCATGCCGGGCAAAAAGGGAATGCTGATATCCACTTCAGGAAAACAGAAAAATCCCTTGTCTTTTTTCATAAACCTGAAATCACAGGTACAGGCCAGCATGGCGCCGTTTCCAAAGGCATGGCCGTTGATGGCGGCAATGACGGGAAAAGGCATGAGTAAAAGGCGTTTAAAAATACCATTAATTCCGTGCAGAAAGGCTTTAATGCTGCCAAGGTCGTTTTCATTCATCTTCCCCATCAGCCATTCAATATCAATGCCCTGGCAAAAATTTTTTTCATCGGCAGAAGTCAGGATAAGAGCATAAATATCCTTATCCGCCTCTATTTCATCCAGGCACTGGTTCATCTCTTCAACAAACACAAGATTCTGCTTGTTGGCCCCGTTGCACATCCGGATAACGGCAACAGAGCCGTCTTTTCCCCATTCCATGACCGGCATCATTCAATCTCCCAGTATCTATTTTGTTAGGTAAACAGCGTTCCTGTTCATAAAATAAACCCGGTCATAATTCAAGTGAAATCCGGATATCCCCTTTAAAAACAAGGCAAATCATAAAAGAAAATCTAATTGACAAGCCCTTTTTTTTCTGACAAGCTCCCGAGTAATATAAAGACCCGAGGTTTGGGATGTAATCCATACAGACAGGGAAACGCCATGATTATCGGAATAGATGTTGGCGGCACGCATACGGATGCTGTTCTTTTAAGCAGCAGTGGCATTGAAAAAAAAATCAAGGAAGCCACTGACTCTGCCGACCTTTTTCATACCATTCTTTCATGCTTTAAAAAGCTTCTGGATGGAGCAGACTTAAATCAAATCAGCCGGATTGTCATCTCCACCACGCTGACCACCAATGCCATTGTGCAGCAGGATATGAACCCGGTGGGTATGGTGATTTCGGCCGGCCCCGGCATCAATCCTGAATTTTTCAGGACCGGAGACCATTATTACTGCGTTTCAGGCTCCATCAATCACAGGGGAAGAGAAAAAGCGCCGGTGAATGAAATGGAAATTGAAGATATTGCAAAAAAAATGGCAAAGGCCGGGATTGAGTACGTAGGGGTGGTCAGTAAATTCTGTGTTCGGAACCCGAGCCATGAGATTCTCATCAAACGGATCCTGAACAAGCATTTTAAGAAAGTTTTTCTCGGACATCATGTGTCCGGAAACCTGAATTTCCCGAGACGGATTGCCACCACCCACCTGAACGCTGCCGTATTTTCCCTTCATAAATCATTTTTTGAAGCAATCAAAGACTCTCTGATGCAAATGGGACTGTCCATCCCCATCCATATCCTTAAGGCAGACGGGGGCACCATGTCCCTTGAATCCTCCATGTCATTTCCGGGACAGACCGTGCTGTCAGGACCTGCGGCAAGTATCATGGGAGCCATTCCCTATGCACCCAAAAAACAGGATGCCATTGTGCTGGATATCGGCGGCACCACAACGGACATTGCCTTTCTGGTCAATAAGGCCCCGTTGCTGGAGCCCATGGGAATCCAGAGGGGCCGGTATAAAAGCCTGATCCGATCCCTTCAAACCGATTCAAAGGGAATCGGCGGCGACAGCGTTGTCCGGGTAAAAAACAAGGAGCTTGTCATCGGCCCTGACCGGAAAGGACCTGCCATGGCTTTCGGCGGTCCGGAACCCACACCCACAGACGCCCTTGTTGTTCTAGGGCTCATGCCGGAAGGAAGTATGGAAAATGCCGTCAAAGGAATTCATCAGATCGCCCTGGAACTGGGCCTAAGCGATACCGATGCAGCCGATAAAATTTTTAAAAAATGCTGCTCCATCATTCTTAAAAAAACCTTTGAGATGATTGATAAAATCAACTCCCAGCCCGTGTATACGGTTCATGAATTCCTGGAAAATTATAAGATCAGCCCAAGAAAAATCCTTCTTTTAGGCGGGCCGGCACCCTATTTTGCAAAAAAAATAGAAGAACTCTATCATATAAAAACCATTGCCGTTCCTGAATCTTCTGTGGCCAATGCCATTGGTGCGGCCCTTGCCAGAACCACCTGTGAAATTTCCTTGAATGCGGATACGGAACAGGGGATTGTGACGGCTCATGAAGAAGATTTTGCCGAACCCATTTCCAAAACCTATTCTGAAGATGATCTCATTGAAACCGCCCACACGCTTTTAAAAGAAAAGGCCATGAATTCCGGAGCAGACCCGGATAATATTGATGATGTGGAAGTGGTTGAGTTTCAAAAATTTAATATTGTCCGGAATTTCACACCCAAGGGAAAAATCTTCAGGACCAAAATGCAGCTCAAACCCGGATTGATAAAAGGATTTGAATCTATTTTGCCCCATCCATAAGAGGTCGCCATGTTAAAAGCACAAAACAAAACAGGTCTTGTATTCTTCCCGGCATTTGACTGGGCCATTGACCCCACCCACCCGGAAAGAGAAGAAAGGCTGCTTTATACCCAAGACCAGGTCACGGAGGAAGGTGTTTTTGATATCAGCGGCATCATTGAATATAAGCCGGAATTGATCACCACCCAAGATATCCGGCGGGCTCATTTTTGTGTGCCCGATGAAAAATCCATTACCACCGAATCCCATCTGATCAGTGCCGGAGGTGCCAAAGCCATTGCCAATGCAGTGATGAATAAACAGGTAAAAAACGGGTTTGCCCTGGTCCGGCCCCCGGGACACCATTCCATGCGGGTCTCTCATGGCGGCAGGGGATTCTGCCATATTAACATTGAAGCCATTATGGTGGAATATATCCGGTCCCAATTCGGTCTTAAAAGGATAGCCGTAATCGACACGGACTGCCATCATGGGGACGGCACCAATGATATTTTCTGGCATGACCCCGACGTATTGTTCATTTCTCTTCACCAGGACGGCCGGACCCTGTATCCGGGAACCGGATTTACAGGGGAGATAGGCGGTCCCAATGCCAGGGGCTCCAATCTGAATATCCCGCTGCCTCCAGGAACATCCTCGGATGGGTATCTCTATGTCATTCGAAATTGCGTCCTGCCGGTAATAGAAGAGTTCAAACCGGATCTTATTGTGAATTCGGCAGGCCAGGACAACCATTATACAGACCCCTTGACCAATATGAATTTCTGCGCCCAAGGCTATGCCATGCTGACCTCCCTTTTAAAGCCCGACATTGCCGTCCTGGAAGGCGGATATTCCATTGAAGGGGCGCTTCCCTATGTGAACCTCGGCATCATCCTGGCCATGGCAGGAATCGATTATTCAGGGGTTGTAGAGCCTGACTATGACCCTGACCAGTTAAGACAATCCGTCAGCATTACCGATAAAATCAAAAAAACCACCGATATTGTCAATGCTTACTGGAAAGAGAAAGATGAACTTCGGCAGAAAGCCGGCACACCAGGAAATTATGAAACCCGGCACCGGGAAATTTTTTATGATACGGATAATATTTTTGAACGTCAAAAGGAAAAGGTCCGTATCTGCAGGGAGTGCGGTGGGTGCGTGGAAATAGATTCTTCCGCCACAACAAGCAACCATATTCTGGGGATTCACATTCCCATCAATGCCTGTAAGGACTGTATTGAAGAAGGATATCGGATTTACGACCAGGCAGACAAAAGCAAATTCAATCAGATTATCCTACAGGACAGAACCAAAGATATCTATGAAATAAAAAAGTGATTCCGGAAACCCATTTCAGGAACATCAAGACAAGATCTCTTGTGATTCAGGCCATAAGGGATTTTTTTAACTTCAACAATTATCTTGAAGTTGACACCCCCATACGGTGCCCTTCCATTATTCCAGAAGCCCAGATTGACCCTGTCATGTCGGAAGACTGGTTTCTCCAGGCATCTCCGGAACTCTGCATGAAACGCCTATTGTCCAAAGGATTTGACAGGATCTTTCAGATCTGCAAATGCTTCCGGAAAAACGAAAGAGGACAACACCACCTGCCCGAATTGACCATGCTGGAATGGTATGCAAAAGATAACACCTATCTTGATCTGATGGATCAATGCGAGGCCCTGGTAAAATTTATCGCAGCAAGACTGAATCTTGCCGGCAAGCTTCACTATCAGGGAAAGACTATTGACTTGGATCAACCATGGCAGCGGGTTACCGTCAACAAAGCCTTTCAATTGTATTCAGACATCTCTTTATCAGAAGCGCTGAAACTAAACAGGTTTGACGAAATTATCAGCTTTCAGGTTGAGCCTTGTCTTGGCAATGCCACACCCACTTTTTTATATGATTACCCGGCCCCCTTTGCCTCCCTGGCAAAACTTCTGCCCAAAAACCCGGGATTTGCAGAAAGAGCTGAGTTTTATATCTCCGGAATGGAGCTTGCCAACGGCTTTACCGAACTTAACGATGCTGCCGAACAAAAGCAACGATTTTATAAAGAGAATATGACCCGGACATCTCAGAATAAATCTTTTCTCCCCATGCCGGATAAATTTTTGAAAGACCTTGAAACCATGCCGGATGCTGCCGGCATCGCACTGGGTGTGGACCGGCTTATCATGCTTTTCTGCGATGCAAAGACCATTGACGAAGTGGTTCTCTTTGCGCCGGAGTCCCTTTAATTCTATTTCTTTCTTGCTGAGAAGATTGATTTCCGTTAGAATAAAACCGGTTGAACTATATGAGACAATCAGCAACCGTTAATCCGGGTAAAACTATGGATCAAAAACCTTCACACGAATCCATTCAGGCAGAAAACACAAATCTGAAAAAACAGATTGAAACGCTGAAACATGCTGAAAAAATTAATTATACCCTCTATGATATCACTAATGCCGTTAATACAACCCGGGATCTTAAAGAATTATACCAGTCCATTTATGAATCCCTTAACAAACTGATGCCGCTGCCTAATTTTTATATAGCGATTTATGACAATAAAAAGAAAACCATTCATTTTGACTATTTTATTGATGAATTTGACAATGATTTTCCGGCCCATGAAACCCTTGAAGAACCAGACTGCCTGACCGGGGAAGTGATTCTTGCAAGGAGACCCCTCTTTTTAAGGGAAAACATGTTGATTGAGAGGGCCCGTAAAAACAAGGTCGCCGGAACAGTTCCAAAAACCTGGATCGGCGTCCCGCTTATCATTCAGGATATCGTCATCGGCATCATCTGTGCTCAGCATTATTCAGATCCTGAATATTTCTCGCACCGGCATCTTGAAATCCTTGTTTCTGTCTCGGATCAAATTGCGATTGCCATTGAAAGAAAACAGATTCTGGATATCCTTGAAAAAAAAGAAAAAACCCTGAGTCTTATCACGGAACATACAAATTCATATGTTGCCATCGCAGATTCTCAAGGGATATATGAGTTTGCCAACCTTGCCCATAAAAATCTTGGGTATGAATGTAATGACCTGATCGGCTCCTCATTTGTTGATCTAATCCATTCCGACGATGTTGAAAAACTTCTTTCTCCCCTTGAAAATGGTGTGCCCGGAAGTGTTTCCCATGTCCCCATGCAATTTGGGATCAAAGATAAAAGTGGTAATTTCTGCAAAGTTGAGGGCACATTTGATCTGATTTGGGATGAAGATGGCTTCCTTAAAAAAATTGTTTTTCTTGGACGAGATATTTCAAAAAAAGCTGTAAAACTCATCAGACCGCTTCAGGCTTTGGCCTCATCAAACAATTCGGCTCCTTCAGATATGGATATTGATAAAATTTCCCCAAAAAGAGCTAAAACCATTCTGGTCATTGAAGATGAGGATATGGTAAGAGATATGGTTGTAAAGGCATTAAAAACATTTGGATATCATACACTTGATGCCTGTGACGGGCAAGCAGGGCTCGACATATTCAAAAAATGCCGCCATTCCATTGATGCTGTCCTTTTAGATATTATTATGCCTAAAATGTCCGGGTCAGAAACTTTCAAGCAAATACTGAACATTGATCCCAATGTTAAAATAATTGTAGCGTCCGGTCACGTTACCAACCAGGATCAGAAAAAAATATTTTCAAAAGCCTGTGCCTACCTCGAAAAGCCTTATCAAATAATGGAGTTGAAACAAATACTGGATTCTGTATTTAAATAGATTGAGTGTCCTGGGAAATAAGGGCTTGTTTTTTCGACTATTCGTCCCAGCCATGCTGACCGATTAATTTGACAAAACGGCAGGCGCCCAGATTGCTTGTTTTGATTCCGGTTTCTGTTTTTTCAAGCTTCAGCAATTCCTGGGAAAACGTACCCCCCACGGGCATGACCAGGCGTCCGCCGATTGAAAGCTGATCAATCAGTGGAGACGGTATCTGCTGACCTCCAGCAGTGACCATAATAGCATCAAAAGGACCTTCCTCTTTCCAACCCTGGGTTCCGTCCGAATAACGCGTAACAATATTATGGTATTTCAATTTATCAAACAGCTTTCTTGTTTGTAAAAAGAGGGTATTGTTTCTTTCAATGGTATACACCTTATAGACGATCTGAGCGAGGACTGCGGCCTGATAACCGGAGCCGGTTCCGATCTCAAGAACCCTTTCATGCCCCTTTAATTCAAGGCATTGAGTCATCTCTGCAATAATATAAGGCTGGGAAATCGTCTGGCCCTCGCCAATGGGAAGCGGAAAATCTCCATAGGCACTGTCAACAAGCGCCTCGTTGACAAATAAATGTCTGGGGACCTTGGACATTGCCTGGAGCACCAATGGATCGGTAACACCCCTTGAAACGATCTGTTTTTCCACCATCTCGCTTCGCCAACGGGCAAATTTCTTTGGTTCGTCTTTCATGCCCCCCTTAATACCAGCAAGATATGCATCCGTCAAGATGATACAATCCTATTCCAGGGCAATCGCATGTAAAAATCATTTGGCCAAGATTTTTAGCAGATAGCTATG
>CAZWMY010000047.1:0-26470 GCA_964635025.1 uncultured Desulfobacula sp.
GATCCTGGATGAAGCCACTTCAGCCCTGGATTCCCAGGCAGAAAGGGTGGTTCAGGAGGCTCTTGAAAATCTTATGAAGGGCAGAACCACCTTTGTCATTGCTCACAGGCTTTCCACCATTGACTATGCATCCCGGATCATCCTCTTGAAAGACGGGTCCATTGCGGAACAGGGCACCCATGATGAGCTCATGGCCCTGAAAGGCGAATATTTTAAGCTTCAAACTTTGCAATTGGTTAAGGGAAATGAAGAATGAAAGGAGAATATAATGGCAATTTCTAAGGAATTACTGGAAATACTGGTCTGCCCCAAATGCAAGGGTGAGATTTATCTGAATGAAAAGAAAAACGGGCTTATCTGTGATGCTTGCAAACTTGTTTATGAAATCCGGGACGATATCCCCATCATGCTCATTGACGAGGCAAAACCGGTTTAAACCATGAGCATTCCCAAACATCCGGACCCGGCCAAGCTGGTCATCGGCTGCATTATGAATGATAAGGCCCTTGTGGAAAGCCTTTTTCCTTTTTTGGAAGACCAGTTCGGCCCGGTGGATATGATCAGCAGGTGGCTGGAATTTGCCTATACCGATTATTATTACAAGGAGATGGGGTCTCCGTTGTTCAGAAAGGTATTGGTGTTCAAGACCCTCGTGGCCCAGGAGGACCTGGCCCTGATCAAGGAAAAGACCAATGAGATTGAAGAAAGGTTCACCCTGTCCGGGAAAAGAAATATCAATATTGATCCGGGGTATCTCTTGTCATCCCGGTTCATCCTTGCAACGGGCAAGGAATATTCCCACAGGATTTATATCGGCAGAAAAATTTACGCAGACCTGACCCTGATGTATTCAAAAACAGAAGGGTTTAAGACACTTCCCTGGACCTATCCGGATTATGCTTCGGAAAGCATGATGTCGTTTTTATCAAAGGTCAGGGATAAATATCTTCTGGATTTAAAGGTTAAAAAAAAGATATGATTAAAAGCATGACAGCGTTTTCTCAAGCTTCCCATACGAGTGAAACCCTTACCGTGGATGTCACCATCCGATCTTATAATTCCAAGTCTCTGGATATGGTCTGCTATTTTCCTGAATCCTGCCAGGCCTTTGAAGAAGAGGTTAAAAAAAAGATCGCCAAAACCCATGACCGGGGAAGGATCGAGATCAGGCTTTCCATCAAAGATGAGGCAAAAGACCTGGAACAGTTTGAAGTGGATATCGAAAAAGCCGCTTCCTATTACCAGGCCTTAAAAAAAATGAAAGAGGATCTGAGCCTTTCTTCCGATATCACCCTGGATCATCTTCTGACTGCCCGGAATGTGATTGTGCCGTCCAGAAAAGAAACCGATATGGAAACTCTTTGGAAGGCGGTAGCCTCCTGCATGGAGACGGTAAGCACAAACCTGGATCTCATGCGAAGACAGGAAGGAAAAAATCTTCATACGGATCTTTGTGCAAGAATTGAGGATATTGAAAAAAAAGTAAAAGGGATTGAGATTGAGGCAAAGACCATCCCTCTCATTTACAAACAGCGCCTCATGGAGCGGATCGCATATCTGACGTCAGAGACCGAAGGGCTTGATCCGGTCCGGATTTCCCAGGAGGCTGCCATTCTGGCCGACAAGAGTGATGTGTCTGAAGAAATTACAAGGCTTTACAGCCATATCAAACAATTCAGGGAGATCCTTGAATCAGACGAACCCGGCGGAAGAAAGCTTAATTTTCTCATCCAGGAATTTAACCGGGAATTCAACACCATCGGGTCAAAGGCCGGGAATGCATCCTTATCCCATAAGGTGGTGGATTTGAAATCAGAGCTTGAAAAGATCCGGGAACAGGTACAGAATATTGAATAATTTTAAATACAGAAATCAGGATGGAACTATGGAACAACTGCTTTTAAATTTGGGTTTTGGAAATACAGTGGTGGCGGAACAGGTTGTGGCCATCCTGTCCCCCAACTCATCACCCATGAAACGGGTCAAGGACGAGGCAAAAGAGGAAAAACGCCTCATTGACGTGACCCATGGCAGGAAAACCAGGGCGGTTATTGTCACCCAAAGCAACCATGTCATTCTTTCCGCCATCCAGGCCGAGACCCTGTCCAGCCGGTTTGGGGCACTGACGGCTCAAGACGGGGAGAAAGAGTGATTCCATGACCGGCAAAGGCAAACTATTTGTGGTATCCGCTCCTTCCGGAGCCGGAAAAACAACCCTTGTCCGGCAGGTGCTGAAACAGTTTGAAAATCTTTCTTATTCTGTGTCCCACACCACCAGAGCACCAAGGGCAAATGAAGCAGAAGGGCTTGATTATTTTTTTATCAGTGTTGCCGAATTTAAAGAAAAGATTGCCAAAGGCCTGTGGCTTGAATGGGCAAAAGTCCATGATAATTATTACGGCACTTCAAGGGCCTTTGTCGAAGAGACCCTTCAAAAAGGAAAAAGTCTTATCCTGGATATTGATGTCCAGGGTGCAAAGCAGATCATGGCATCAAGGCTGAATCCGGTATCCATATTCATCATGGCGCCTTCCTTTGACGTTTTATACCAGCGGCTTGTGAACCGTGCCACGGATTCCATCGCAGTGATTGAAAAACGTCTTGAAAACGCAAAGGTGGAGGTATCCCAAAAGGATCTGTATCACTATGTGGTGGTTAACGACGATCTTGAGACGGCTTTAGAAGAACTCTGCCGGATTTTTAAAAAAGAGATGGACGGGCAATGAAAGACAATAGCGACCTTCTTTTTGGATTCCATTCGGTTTATGAAGCCTTGAAAGCCGGGAAAAGGAATTTTAAAAGGATTTCGATATCTAAAAAAAGAACGGGTGGGAGAATAGAAAAGATCGAAGAAATGGCAAAAGAGAGGCGGATTAAAACCGAGGTCATAGATCCGGCAATCCTTGACAAGATGACCGAATTTTCAAATCACCAGGGAATCCTTGCCAGGACTTCATTTTTTCCTGTTGGAAGCGCGGTTGAGGTTGTGGATCAAATCGGTAAAGATCAAAAATCCTATTTTATCCTTGTCATGGAAAATATTGAAGATCCCCATAACCTCGGGGCCTTAATCCGGACGGCGCTCTCTGCCGGGGTAGACTATATCCTGATTCCCAAGGACCGGTCGGCCGGGCCCTCTTCCACGGTTTCCCGAAGTTCGGCAGGCGCCATGGAACATGCCGATATCTATATGATCACCAATACAGCATCCCTGTTAAAAGCACTGAAGGAAAAGGGGGTATGGGTTTTCGGTCTTGATGCGAAGGGGGATAAGTCTTTATTTGAGGCGGATCTCAAAGGTCACATCGCCCTTGTCATCGGTGGTGAGAATAAAGGGGTCAGGCCCCTTGTGAAAAAAGAATGTGATTTTCTTTTGTCCATCCCCAATAAGGGAAAGATCAGTTCGCTCAATGCATCGGTGGCCGGTGGAATTGCCATGTATGAGTCCTTTCGACAGAGAAATGACATTAAAAAATAATTTTAGTAAAATAAAATCTTCCATCATCCTCATGTTTGATGCGCTTTTTTTTCCTAAAAAATGTCTGAAATGCGGCGTCTATATGGAGGAAAGGGGGAGCCTTTCCCATACACTGGAATCCTGTTTTTGCACCTATTGCATGAAAGAAGGGGTTTATCCCATTGTCCCGCCATTTTGCACGGTATGCGGTATCCGGTTTCATCATTCTTTTAATGAGAATCATGTGTGCGGGACCTGTTTGAAAACACCGCTGAAACTGGGTCAGGTCAGGGCTGCGGCTGAATATAAAGGGATTATTCAAGACGGTATCCGGTTGTTCAAATACCATTCAAACCTGTCTGTTGCAAAACCCTTTGAGCAGCTGTTGTTCCAAACCTTTCTTCAATATTATGAAAACTCCGGAATCGATCTTGTCATGCCCATGCCCCTGCACACAACGAAAATGAGAAAAAGGGGATTCAACCAGGCCTATTTTCTTTCCCGCAATTTTAAGAAACTTTATCAGCTTTCTTTTAACCGTATACCCTCCTGGGAAATGGATATGGATTCCCTCATCCGGACAAAAAAGACATTGCCGCAAACCGGTTTTGATATTGAAGAAAGAAAAAGAAATTTAAAAAATGCATTTAAAATTGTCCGTGAAGACCGTGTCCGGGAAAAACACATTCTTCTTGTGGATGATGTGTTTACAACCGGCGCCACTTGCAACGAGGCGGCAAAAGAGCTGCTGAAAAAGGGAGCAAAAAGAGTGGACGCCCTGGTCCTGGCAAGGACCTGAATATCTGTCATGGCCATAAGAAAAGCAACAAGGATCAAAAAAAACATATCATGATAAAAGGAAATTTTATTAATACCAGCCAGGGGTTTTTCCATTACCATGTGTGCGGAGACTCGGGAACCCAGGTTCATTTTTGCCACGGCCTTTCCCTGAGCGCTGGGACCTATCTGCCTTTCCTTCAAAAGCTTGCCGGGCATGACCTGAAAATTTTTGCCCCGGATTTAAGGGGTCACGGCTATTCCACAAAAGAAAATACCCTGGAGGTCAAAAACTGGGATATATTTGTAAAAGATGTTGAACAGCTTGTCTCAACCATTACCAACCCACCGGTCATCGGTATCGGCCACTCCATCGGCGGTTATTTTATATACGCTGCCGCAGCACTCTATCCCGGTCTTTTTTCAAAGCTTGTTCTCATAGATCCCATTATTCTTCCGCAAAGAATTGTCTGGCTCTGTGCTTTGGCTCGAAAATTAGGTCTGGGGGGAAAACACCCGCTTCCCAGGATGACCCGGAAGAAAAAATTTGAATTCGGTTCCAAAGAAGAGGTCCTGGAGCATTATTCCGGCAAAGGCATGTTTAAATCCTGGAGGCCGGAGTTTGTAAGGAATTATGTGGAAACCGCCATTGAACAGGAGTCTTTGTCCACATGGGAGCTGTGCTGCAACCCGGAATTCGAAGCCCGGATCTATGAATCCGTGCCGTTTGAAACATGGCGGTTTGCCGGCCTGATCAAAATCCCGGTCTTAGTGGTAAGGGGAGGGAATTCCGACTTGTTTTATGATCAGGCCGGCAAGCGGTTGTCAGAAAAGATAATCTCCTGCCGGTATATTAAGCTTGATAACCTTGGCCATTTTCTGATGATGGAAGATCCGGATAAAATTATCGATACCATTCTTCCCTTCATTCAGGGCAATCAATAGGTTCAGAGCTGATTTCACTATAAATTCTCCATGTTTGAAAAATACAGGATCATTCTTTTTTGGCCTTGTCTGCTGATCCTTCCAGTCCTGCCCGCAGTTTTTCGTTCAGGCCGGGGATGACCATTTCAAACCGGTTGTCGATAACCGTATAATCATAATATCCCAGCCGCCCCAGGGGTCGGATTTTGATGATGTCGATTTTACCGTCAGGATTTATAAATTCATCCTTGATATGGATACCCACCACAAGACCGAGTATGATATCTACTGTCCCCATACTGTTGTTTCCCGGCAACCGCAGAGTTTGATGATACCGGCATTCAAACTGGATTGGGGATTCGGCAACTCTGAATGGCTTGACAATTTTTGACGGGGCTTTGGTGACGCCTGCCAGTTCGAATTCATCCACGCCATAAGGCACTTCCTGGGCAGACAGATTGACGGCTTCCCGAAGAGCATAGGTCGCCATATTGTACACAAATTCGCCGGTCTGTTCGGCATTGATGGTGGAATCCTTGCGGTTTCCAAGGGTGTTCTGGTTAGCGGCAAACATGACATAGGGCGGATTAAAAGTCAGATTCTGAAACTGGCTGTAGGGGGCCAGATTGGAGACCCCGTCAGGGCTGAGCGTCGAAATCCAGCCGATAGGGCGGGGCACGACACAGGATTTAAATGGATCAAACGGTAAATTGTGGTTCTTTTTTTCAAATTGATAGAACATTTAAACCATCGTCTCCTGATGATGCCGGGTAAGCCGTTTGTCTGTATTCCTATAAACAATCGTTAGTTTTTTTTAACGCTCGATTGTAATGCGATAACATGCTGTTTTTCCCGTGTCAACATTTCATCTTAGATGAATCCGTGTTTTTTTGCCTCTTCCATCAATTGATTCCTGAAATTCGGATGAGCAATATCAATGAGGGCCATCGTTCGTTCAGGCACGCTTTTGCCACGCAGCCAGGCAGCACCGTATTCTGTGACCACATAATCGGTGATCCCCCGGTGAAGAGTCACAGGCGTCCCTGTGGGTGCAAAGGGGACAATGGTGGACATGGCGCCGTCTTTGGCCGTTGACGGGCAGGCAATGATGGATTTTCCAAACCCGTCAAACCCCTGCCTCGCACCCATGGCCGTGTCGAATTGCCCGCCGGGACCGGAATACTGTTTAAAACCAATGCCTTCGCTGTACACTTGGCCAAAGAAATCCACCATCATGCAGGTGTTAATGGACACCATCTTTGAGTTTTGCCGGAGGATCGAGGGATGGTTGACCCAGGGGCCCCGGAAAAACTGGATGGCCACGTTATTGTCCACCCAGTCATAGAGGGCTTGTGACCCGAACACAAAGGTGGCAATGAACTTATCCTTGCAGAAGGCTTTTTTTTTGTTCGTAATAACCCCCATTTCATAGAGATCCATCATAGAATCAGTGATCATTTCCGTGTGGATGCCCAGATTTTTCTTATCGGTCAGGGCATGGCAACTGGCTTTGGGAATTCCCCGATACCGAGGTGAAGAGTGGAATCGGTGTCCACCAGACCCGCAATAAATGAACCGATTCGAAGAACGAAGTCTCCGGGAATTTTCTTTTGGATGACGGGCAGATCAATCTCAATTTAAACAAAGAAAACCACGTCCCTGACATGGACTTCCACATCCCCGAAAATGCGGGGCAGGGTAGGGCTGACTTCCAGGATCACCATCTTTGCCTTTTCAAAAATGTCTTTTTCATAAGAGGTTCCAAGTCCGAAACAGACAAATCCGTGTTTATCCGGCGGCGTGCAGGAACCAAAGAAAATATCGGTTCTCCTGGCTTCATTGTGACCTGTGGCAATGTTGTGAAGCAGGTTGGGAACAAAATGAACCACCCCTGATCCGGATGCAAGCCCGGCCCTGGCGCCGCCGCCGTGGAACCAGGAGCAAAGCTCAAAATGCCCTTTCATGGCAGGATTGGTGAAAAATTCATATCCCCTGAAGGTAAGAACGGAAAATACTTTGACGTTCTCAACCCGGTCGGCAACGGTATGAAATTGCTTCATGCAGCCCTGGGGCTCACACCCTTGGGAAACCACGATTTCCATATGGCTTTGAATTTTACTGACAGCTTCTTCTATGGAAATGAGCTTGCTTTTATATATTGCGACATTATCTTGCATCCTGTGTTGCTCCTTCTTCCAAATATATAAATAATCTATCGAACGTTAGATTATTCAATCAATCGATAATCCATTATCATATAAGGTTTTTTATTGTCAACTTAAAAAATAGAGGGCGAACCTTTGAAGGTGAATCAGAGTATCAATGACGTTCGCGCACCTGGGAAAACGGCACAAACCCTATTTTTTCCATATGGCCGGGATTCAGATAAGTCCAAAACCCTCCGACCATATTTATTTTATCAAGGTCTTGGCAGTTGATGCTGTCCAGATTTTTCAGGGGGTATCACCAAAGCACCGTTTAGTTTCATCGGTGACTATCTTAGGGGAACAAGGGTCTGGATGCCTTCATGTCCCAGGAGCAGTTTAAAAAATTCTATTGACCGACACGGTTGGCCGCACCAATTGCATAGTCGGCAATGCTCCCCTGAATATACTTCATACTGGAACGCCGGACCTGGCTACCCTATACGTCCATCCCGGCATGATGTCCTTGATAGATGGCGGTTGTAATATTGGATACTTTTGCACAGTCTCCGATGGTCATGACAACCGGTGCCGCATCCTTTAGAAGTTCGACCATGTCTCTTCTTGGCTTCTGACCCAGGGCGCAAATGATTGTTTTACCCGCTATCAATACTTTTTCACCGGTTTGCGTCTCACAGATCACGCCATCTTCAGTTATACGGATACCGCGATGATTTTTATAAACCTTGATCCCGCTGGTTTCGATTTCTTCCAATAACAGTGGCCTGTGACGGATGTTTGCATCGGGTGCCAGGGTGTCATTCATTTCAATCAGGTTCACGTTTTTCCCTTCCATGGACAGATGAAGGGCGATCTCACAACCCGCCAGCCCGCCGCCAAGGACAGCCACCTCGTTTTGTATCCGGTCTACATTGTGATGATAGTCATTGACAACGACAACATGATCCATGCGTAATCCTTCAATGGGCGGCAACAATGGTTCCGATCCGGCTGCAACAATAACTGCATCAGCATTTTCATTCTCAGTATATATCTGGTCAACGGCTGTGTTCAGCCGGATAATCACATTTTCTTTTCTGGCTATATTGCCTAAAGTCAGACCCAATCGATACATTTCATATTTAAACGGAATTGCCTGTTCTCCAACTAAAATGCCGCCGACTTCATCATTTTTCTCACAAAGAATGACTTCATGCCCTCTTCTGGCAGCCGTTATGGCGGCCTGCAGACCGCCGGGACCCGCACCGACAACCAAAACTTTCTTTTTCTTTGCAGCCTTTAAAATTTCAAGGCCGTCCAGCTCACGGCCGATCAGCGGATTGACCGTACACCGCCGGGTAGATGTTTCCGCCCGCTCTGCCATGCATGTAAAACATCTTAGGCAGCGTATGATTTCATCCTCCCGGTTCATCATTATTTTTTTCGGCAATTCAGGATCTGCCAGCAGCGCCCTTGCCATAACGACAATATCCGCTTTGCCCGAGGCGATAATCTCTTCCATTTTTTCAGGATCATTCAATCCGCCAACCGTTGCAACCGGTATATGGACATGTTTTTTGATTTCTTCTGCCAGATGTACGTTGGGACCATGGGGCAGAAACATGGAAGGATGTGTTTTGCCAAAACCTCTCTGATATGTGCCTGCCGAGACATGCAGCAAATCAATGTGCTCTTCTATAATCTCTGCAATCTCAATGCCTTCTTTCAGATCATAGCCGCCTTCAAACAATTCAGACCCGCTTATCCTGAATTCGATGGGGAATCCTGGCCCTACCGCTTTCCTGATGCTTTTGAGGATTTCACAGGCAAACCGGGCCCGGTTTTTTAAACTGCCACCGTATAAGTCTTTTCTTTTATTAAAATAGGGGGATAAAAATTGATTAATCAGCCATCCGTGTCCGCCATGGACCAGCACCATTTCAAACCCGGCTTTTTTTGCCAGGGCTGCTTTTTCTCCATAGGCTTCAACAATCTCCAGGATAAGCTCTTCCGTTAATTGTTTGACTTCCCGGCCATCCGGTCTTTTACCTTGACTCGGTCCCCATTGGGCCATATCCCTTTTTTTATCCTTATCCACCAGATAGGTTCCTGCATATTGCCCGGAATGAGATAATTCCACACTGGCAATGGCACCGTGCCGCCTGATGGCATCTGCCGTATAGGTAAAGCTGGCCAAAGAATTGACTGTCTTCAGATCCAGGTGAAACATATGGGATGCTTCGGTCTTTGGATGAACCACAAGCTCACTGACCGTTACATTGGCGGCACCGCCTTTTGCCCGAAGTTCGTAAAAAGCGGTTGATTTTGGACCGATCGTACAATCGGCCGTGATATCCGTGCCGCCCATGGGGGCTCCGAACATCCTGTTTCTAAAATAGACATTCCCTATTTTTATGGATTGGGACAGATTGGGATATTTTCTTTTCATGGCTTTCCTCTATTTTGGCACCCACAGGACCATTCGCGGTTTTTTCGTCATTTCTTTGGCCAGATCTTCAACCGGCCCATATGTCATGCATCTTGCCATGCAGTGTTTAACACAGGCAGGCTGCAACCCCTTTTTTGTTCTTGGCTTGCATAAAACGCAAAGTTCCGTCGGAAACGGCAGATAAGTCAGATAATGTTTCCCCTTTGGCAGGTTCTGGACAATTTCATTGACCCGGATGCCTCCCATCCCGGCAGGCCAGCTGTATTCCTGCGCACAGGCCACCTGGCAGGTGTGGCAGCCGGTACAGTATTCATAATCGATCAACAACCCGTATTCGTGTTTTTTAGTCATGATTCACCTCCCCTGGCAGGCATTTATAGATTTTGCACATGGAATGTTTGATGGGGGCTCCCATACCGTCTTTACCCTGCTCACCCATGGGAATCATCTGATTGACATTGGATTCCCACATCCCGTATAAACTTGGCTCTGCTGCCTTTTTTTCAGGAAACCACCAGCCATGGGCGGCCATGACCATCCATTCCGGGACAACCGGTGTCAATTTTGCCTTGAACCTTGCCCGGCCCATCCAGTTTTCGATCCACACCCACTCTCCGTTTCCGATTCCGTTCTGTACTGCAGTTTGCGGATGAATCTCCAATATCGGGTCCGGATCAATGTCCCTTAACCATGGGATGTTTCTGTGTTCTGTATGAAAAAATGCAGGCGACCGTCGGCCGGTAGAAAGTATCAGCGGATAGTCTTTGGCCAGATCCGGCCGGCTGACCGGGGTAAAGGGCGGTTCCTCATGGTGGGGCATTGGTTCCAGATCCCATTCTTCCCTCAGGGTGGAATAAATTTCAAACAAACCTGTGGGCGTTCGAAACCCCGGCTTTCTATCCGGTCTCAGCAGTCCTTTCTCATAACGGTTGTAGGGACAGCTGGAACTGCCTTCAGGCGGATAGGCCCATCCTTTTTCCTGAAGCTCTTTAAATGTCATGCCGGAAGGTTTCAGTATATTGTCATAAAGGTCATAAAGGGTTTCAAACGGGTAGTCCGGATCAAATCGTTTTGCCAGCTCAAAATTGATTTCCATGTCCGGCAGACATTCGTCCACTTTTAATACTTTGTTGATGGTCTGAAGCGGTACCCACCATGAACGGAAGCTGTCTTTTTCAAGAAAAGTGCCGGCCGGAAGCACAACATCCGCCATCTGAGTTGTGGGCGTATGAAACACATCCACGGCCACGATAAAATCAAGTTTATCCAAGGCGGCCCGCCATTTTTTCGGATCCATGCCCAGCCCCTGCATGATACCGGCGGTCTGGATCCACATCCCCTTGATGGGGTAGGGTTTTTCTGTAAAAATTTGCTCCAGTGTCATATCGGTCTGACACCGCCAATAAAATTTATTCAGGGGCATGTATTTTGCCGAACCGATACGGGGTTTGTCCATTTCTTCGGTTTTCAGCTTGATGGCCCCCTTGGTGCCGGGCAGGGCATAAGACACCACATCAAAGGCGAACCGGGCAAAGACATTTCCGCCCGGGATATCCAGATTTCCGGTCAAAGCCCAGAGCGCACTGATCCCTGTGACCAGGGGCGTGATGGCCGGTGTCATATCAACAGCCACACCCCAGTGAACCGCAGCCGGTTTTGCCTTGCCGTAAAAAATGGCGGCCTGCCTGATATCATCAGCCGGAACCCCAGTTATTTTTTCAACCGTTTCCAATGGATATTTGTTCACTTCACTGCAGAATGCATCCCATGCCGTATGGCAGGCAATTTTTTCACCGGTGTACAGTTCAATACTGAATTCACCGCTGATGGAAGGTGTTGCATTTGCATCCCGGTAACCCACCAGTTTGGTATCCCAGATAACCCATTGATTGGCGCTGCCGTCCCAGGCCACAAAATTGCCGGGCCCACCCTTTTCAACGACATTGCTTTCACGCAGGAGCTTTCCGGTATCTTTTCTGATCAGATGGGCTCCATTGGTCCATTTGTCCCGGAAATTTTTATCATAAAGATTTTCGTTAATGATGACATTTAAAAATCCCATAATCAGTGCTGAGTCTGTTCCGGGTCTCAGCCTTAAATGATATTTGGCACGGGAACCGAACCAGGAAAGACGAGGGTCTATACAGATAATCTTTGTGCCTTTTTTCATCAAATCGGAGATCCAGTGGCCAAACAGGTTGTCCGGGCAGGTGGCATGGATGTTATATCCCCAGATAATCATACATTCCGGCACTTTGTATCCGGGATGATCAAACCGTTCAGGAAACCACTGGGCCGCATCAAACACGGCAAAATCGCCCTGCACAGTGGCAACCGATGCCAGCCGCGGGCCATAACAGGCCTGGCCGGTCAGACCGAACATAACATTGGGGCTGCCATAGGCATAGGCCAGCATGCACACCCAGGCGTAGATATCCCGGCCGGTGCCCACATTAAAGATCATGCTTTCAGGGCCATACTCCTCCCGGATTTTTTTCATCTTGGTTTCAATCAGATCAAAGGCCTCAGCCCAGGAGATCCGTTCCCACTTGTTTTCTCCTCTTTTGCCGGACCGTTTGACAGGGTATCTGAGCCTGTCCGGGTGATCAATATACTGGGTCATGGAAAGCGCCCTGGCGCATAACCGGCCCTGGTTCATGGGATGATCCGGATCACCTTCAATCTTTATCAATTTGCCGTCTTTAACATGGGCTAAAACCCCGCAGCCTCCATGGCAACCTGGTCCGGGAGACCAGGTAGTGGTTTTATAAACGGTTGTTTTTGACTCGCTCATATATGTTCCCCTTGGTTCATAAAATAGATTTCAAAACATACTGCTTAGACTACGACCCTTTATGTTCTGAAATACCAGGCAAAAAGAAATTAGTCAATAAGTTTATTATCAATAAATTGTTAGTCAATAAATTCTTGCATTTTTATCAGTTTCTGATTATCATGGTCCAACAAAAAAACAAAAAGGGAGATAAGGGCAGGAAAATGGGAAATCCAAACTACAGCAATGACCTGACATTTGATGAAAAGGTCATGATGAGCATCGTCCGGGCAGCGGAAAATTTTAAGCGTGCCCATTCCAATATTTTTAAACGTTATGAACTCTCATTTCCCCAGTACAATATCTTAAGGGTCCTGGAATCATCAAAAGACGGACAGAACAAAATCAGCGTGGTCAGCAAAATCATGCTGACACCCGGGGCAAATATGACAGGACTGGCCAAACGCTTGGAGCAAAACGGATTTCTTGTAAGAAAACCAGACCCGGCAGATGAGCGCGTGACGCTTTTGGCCATTGAAGAAAAAGGCCGCAAAATTTTAAAGCAGATTGAAGATGAAAAAAATAAGTCCATTGACAGGATTTTAGAAGGTCTGTCAAAAGAAACAAAAGAAAACTATCTGGCTGTCACCAAACAGATCATTAAGGCTACCACCCGGCTGCAAAAAGAAATGGCCGGATAAACTTGTTATATAAATAAAAACTATCGGTGAATTCACTATGAGCAGCATCTGGAAAAGAAATTTAAGCCTTGAAGAGATCAACCGGTCCTCCAGGGAATCAATTGCAGAACATGTGGGGATAAAAATAATCGAAAAAGGGGACGATTTCATTACCGCCACCATGCCTGTGGATAAAAGGACCAAACAGCCTCTGGGAATCCTTCATGGCGGTGCGTCTGTTCTTTTGGCAGAAACTCTTGGCAGCATAGCGTCTTATATGACATTGGATAAAAACGATATCAGTGTCGGACTTGAAATTAAGGCGAACCACATCAAAAGTGTGACAAAAGGGATCGTAACCGGTACTGTGCGACCGGTCCATTTGGGAAAAACCACTCAGATCTGGGATATTTCAATTAAAGATGACCAGGACAAACTGGTGTGCGTTTCACGACTGACGCTGATGATTTTAAAACATTCAGAAAATTGATTGCCATTATTTGACTTCGTCCAGACCAATATCGGGATAATGTTCTTTGACGCATTCAGGGCAAATGCCATGGCTGAACTTGGCATCAGAATGTTTGTGGATATAGGATTCAATCTGACTCCAATACCCCTTGTCATCACGAATTTTCTTACAATATGAGCAAATTGGCAAAAACCCCCTCAAGGTTTTGACTTCTGATAATGCCTTTTGAAGGGCCTCAATTAAATTTTCCCGTTGTTCCTCCACCCGTTTGCGCGGGGAGATATCCAGTATGCTCCCGGTTGCAGAGGGCTTTCCAGCCAATCGAATTGCAGACCCGAAGACTTCAGCGTGGAAAATTTCTCCGTTTTTTCTTATCGCCCGGAAGGTATAATTAACGGATTTGACTTTCCCTGATACGCGATTGGCAACTTGCTCCTGCACAAGGTCTAAGTCTTCTGGGTATACAGTTTGCCTGAAATGAAGCTTATTGATACATTCCTCAACAGTGTAACCGAAGATCTCTGCAAATTTTTGATTGACGTATGTGAAAATTCCATTCTGGAAGATATAGACGCCGGCCAGTGATATTTCTGCAATGCTGCGAAATTTTTCTTCGCTCTCCTGCAATGCTTTCAATACGTTGTTGCGCTTATCTTCATTTTCCTCTAATTCCCGTACTCTTTGAACAAGTTCTTCATAGGTTGGTTTTTTTAGCATGTTTATTGTCCATTTCTTTTTTATTTTTCAGGATGGTGCTTTCTCTGAAATATCTCTGAAAATTTATAAAAAATCAAGACTGACGTCTAAACGCTAAATCTTAAAGAATTCCGGTTTCATAAGAATCATATCATCTGCAATCAGCGGTTTAAATCCCATGTTGGCAATAATATCTTTTTCAATATCCATTCCAGGAGCGATCTCAGTTATCATCAACCCTTTTGGGGTCAATCGGAATACACACCGTTCCGTTACATAGAGGATTTCTTTTCCATCCTCAACAGCAATTTCTCCTGAAAATGAAATTTGTTCAACAGAATCAATAAATTTTTGAATGCCTCCTTCTTTTTTGATTATCAAAGCGCCATTGGCGTATTCGGTTTCCATGCCTTTGATATCCATAAAAGTCGTCAGAAAAACAACCTTTCGAGCGTCAAAGGTGATGTTCGTGAATCCACCGACCCCAATGATTCTTGATCCAATTTTCCCTGTATTAACGTTACCGCCTTTGTCTATCTGGGCTGCTCCCACACACACAACATCCAAGATCCCGCCATCGTAAAAATCAAACATGGTTGGCATATCCGTAATCATCATAGGATTCAGCGAAGCGCCAAAACTACCTGCTGGTGCCGGAACACCCCCTAACGTCCCCACTTCATTGGTCATTAAGATGCTATCCTGGATTCCTTTCTCGGCAATTACTCCCGGAACCAAACCCGGCATTCCGATGCCGATATTCACCACATCTCCGGATTTAATTTCTTCAGCAGCTCTGCGGGCAATGATATAATGAACCAATTGCCGCTCGGCAAAAAAGTCACCTGATTTTTCCAAGACGGAATTTATGTGGTCTTTGATCTGATGCGCCGGCATGATAGTTTCACCGCTATAGGCTGGATTATAAATCTCAATGTGGGTTTGCCGCTGTTCAGGGTCAACCACTAAATAATCGATTAAAACTCCTGGAATAAGAATAGCCTTAGCAGGCGACCGCCGATCGGATAGACGTTCAACCTGGGCGATGACGATTCCGTCATTGGCTTTGGCAGCCATAGCCAAAGTCAAAGCGTCAACATAGGCGGCTTCTTTCTCAGATGTAATATTACCCGATGGATCAGCAGTTGTTCCTCTGACAAAACAAACATCGATTTTTGGAGTTTTGTATTGAAGGTATTCCTTACCATCAATTTTGACTACCTCAACCATATCCTCATCACACAGATTATTCAGTTTTCCACCGCCAAAGCGTGGGTCTGCAAATGTTTTCAATCCAATCCGGCTTACAACTACAGGTTTTCGACCGGCTGCAGCTCTGTACAAATGTGAAATGATTCCTTGAGGGAGATTGTACCCTGCAATTTTTCCTTCCCCGGCATTTTTTGATAGACTTGGACAAGATATCCAATGGCCTAAAGTGGCCTTTGTGATCATGCCTTTGCAACGTGCTAACCGTTCAGTCAATCCATCATGTGTATACATGGCTTGAGCGGTAGCTCCCCAGAATGTCAGATTCTGCGGGGTTTTGGTTTTTTGGTACCGTTCATACAAAGCAACGCTTAAAGTATCCGGGTAACTTGTTGAGGCCATGGCATTAATCGCCAGCGTCATTCCATCATGAATTACCGATACTGCTTCCTCAGCAGTGACAATCTTTGGTTTTCTAAATGGCATAACAATCTCCTCTTTGAATTTTTTCAACAGCTTCATCAATTGAGATGAGCTTTGTTTGATATGTTCCGGTGTGATCGTTCATATTCCTTTTACTGATCATTTCGGGAAAATATTAAATTCTAACGGTCGTTAGATATTTAAACCAATTGTTAATTGATTAGCACAAAGAGGTCTCGATTGTCAACTTATAAATAATGCCAACTCTCTGGCAGGCAGACCAAGAAGGAGATCTTGGATAATTTTGGTAAAAACAGGGCCCTTGTTGTGGCCTTGTTTGAACATGAGCTTTAAACTTTGAAAGTTCCTGTGTGCTGAACACGGAAATAAAAAAGTCTTTATTTTATCCAATAGGTTTGATACGGTTATTATCACTACTGGTTCCACCCAAAAAAAATGAATCCTGGAAATTACGAAACCTTTTTTACTGCTGAAGAGGTATTGCTGCAAAATGCTGACCCCGGAAAAACGGAGGCTATTGCTGGCGGAGAGGTCTGATGGGTTGATTTTGTTTTGAAATCAATAAGATATCTAAGGGATAAACCTTTAATAGAAATTTTATTGACAAAGAAAATTCCTCGTGATAACTGATTATCAATAGTTAAAAAAACTTAACGCTTGTTAGGTTAAACTATCGGCAAGGTTGAAACGGTTAATCTTGCCATAAACTTTAATTTCAGGAGGGGGTTTTCATGAAAAAATTGTCAACAATACTGGGTTTATTCATTCTTTTTGTTTCAATTTTCTGTATTTCGCTTGCGGATCTTGCTTCAGCAAGCGATGCACCGATCAAACTTAATTATTCCAATTTTTTTCAGGCAGCGCACAAAAACAGCATTCTTGCAGACAGCTGGTGCAAAGAAATCGAAAAAAGAACCAATGGCAAGGTTGTGGTCTCCTATTTTCCAGGAGGTACACTCACCCCTGCAGCGCAGACTTATGACAGTGTCGTGACCGGCATTGCAGATATTGGGTTCAGCGTTTTTGCCTATTCAAGAGGAAAATTCCCCCTGCTCGAAGTTATTGATCTGCCACTGGGTTATAAAAGCGGTGTCCAGGCAACGGAATTGATCAATGCCTTTCATGCCAAATTTTTGCCCAAAGAACTGGATGAGGTGAAGGTGATGTATCTTCATGCCCACGGACCTGGATTTGTACATTCAAAAACCCCGATTTCAACCCTTGACGATTTTAAAGGGAAAAAGATCCGGGCCTCCTGTATTGCCAATAAGATTGTTGCAGCCTTTGGCGGCGTTCCTGTCGGTACCACCATGCCGGAAACCTATGAAGCGCTCCGAACCGGTGTCGTTGAAGGTTCTGTAGCGCCCATGGAAGCCCTGAAGGGCTGGAAATGGGGCGAGGTTGTTTCATCTTCAACTTTGAATTATGCGTCTGCCTATTCAACTGCGCTGTTCGTTGTCATGAATAAGCAAAAATGGGCAGCTCTTCCGCCGGACGTACAGAAAGTGTTTGAAGAGGTGAATAAAGAGTATGCTGTAAAACAGGGCAAGACCTGGGATGAAATCGATGCCGAAGGCATGGAATTTGTTAAAGCCAGAGGCAACAAGATTATCAATCTTAGCCCTGAGGAAGATGCAAAATGGGCCGAAAAGGTTAAACCCATGCTGGATGAATATGTTGCAAACGCTAAAAGCAAAGGCCTTCCCGGAGATGAAGCCCTTAAGTTCTGTTTGGACTTCTTAAAAAAATAACCAAAGATTTTAAGCAGGAGGAACCACGATGAAAAAGTATTTTAGTATTGCATTCGTTTTGGCATTTGTCTGTTGTATCACCTTGATCCCTTTGCAGGCAGACGAGCTGAAACTCAGGTATTCAAATTTTTATCCGCCACCCCATCCTTTTACCAAAATGATGGAGGACTGGGCCAAAGAAATCGACGCAAAAACCCAGGGCAGGGTCAAGATTACCTTATTTTCCGGAGGCACATTGACCCCTCCCATGCAGACCTATGACGGAACGGTAAAAGGCATTTCCGACCTGGGAACAGCCCTTCTGGCCTATTCGCCGGGTAGGTTCCCTCTGTCGGAAGTCCTGACCCTTCCCCTGGGATACAATAGTGGTTTTCAAGCCACAAAAGCGGCAAACGCCTATTATAAAAAATTCCTGCCAAAAGAGTTTGATGATGTTCAGGTTATGTATTTTCATGTTTCCCCTCCCGGTTTTATCATGACCTCCAAGGTGATCGGGTCCACCGAAGACTTAAAAGGCCTTAGAATAAGAGCAAACACTGAAGTTGCAGATATCGTAAAAGCTCTTGGCGGGGCGCCTGTGACCATGCCGATTACAGAGACATATGACAGCGTGAAAAAGGGCCTTCTTGACGGTCTTTTGTTCCCGATTGAAGCCATGAAAGGATGGAAGATGAATGAGGTCGTTACCTGTGTTCTTGAAAGCAAGGCGACCTCTTACGGCACTTCTATTTATGTTGTCATGAACAAAGAGAAATGGAAGTTAATTTCAAAAGAAGACCAGGCCGTCGTTGAAAAAATCAATGAAGAAATGATTGAAAAACAAGGCAAGGCCTGGGATACTGCAACCCAGATTGCCAAAGAAGAATCCATCCAGAAAGGTGTTAAATTCGTTGCTGTTTCAGCTGCAGACGATGCAAAGAACCTGGAAAAGGTAAAACCCATCATAGACAAATATGTGGCAGATACAAAAGCCAAGGGACTGCCGGGTGATGAAGCCTTGAAATTTGTCCAGGATTACTTAAAAGCAAACCCCTAAACAGAACAAGGGGACGCATTTAACTGGGGGGAACGGAACCAATTAACAGAAAACCGTTCCCCTTTTTTTCAGCGTTTATGATTTTAATCAATAAATGACCCTGGAGAAGAAATGAAACAGTTTTTTAAAATCGTATTTTTAACGGATTTGTCCTTTCACTTCATATCCGGAATAGTGCTGGCTCTCATGATGATGCTGACCTTGGCCGATGTGATGGCAAGGAATATGGGATTTCCCATAGTGGGAAGCATGGAAATCATCCAATTCTCCGGAGCTGTGGTGATCGGTTTTTCCATTCCGTATACATCATGGAAAAAGTCACACATTTATGTGGACATGATCGTGGATAAGCTCAGCCCCAAAAAGAAGATGATTCTGAATGGCATTACAAGAATCATGGGCATGGCCTTATTTATTTTTATCGGTATCAATTTTATTGTTTATGGACTTGATCTTTTGCGCACCGGAGAGGTCAGTGCAAGCTTCAGGCTTCCCTATTACCCTATTGCCTTTGGACTTTCATTCAGCTGCTTTCTCCAGACCCTGACGCTTTTTGCCGAATTCTTCAAGCCTACGAAAGGAGCGGAAAATGAGTGATGTTACTGTGGGCATTGTAGCGCTCATAATTCTTATGGGCCTTTTTCTGACCGGCATTGAGCTTGCCTTCTGCATGGCCATTGTTGGTTTTTTCGGTTTTGCCTTTCTCAATTCATTTCCGGCAGCCTGTAATCTTCTGGTAAAAGATTTTTTTGATACCTTTACCAGCTACAGCTATACCGTTATCCCGCTTTTTGTGCTCATGGGCCAGATTGCTTCCAATACCGATATTGCAAGAAGGATTTATCTTGCAGCCCACAAATGGGTAGGTCATGTGCCGGGCGGGCTCGCCATGACAACTGTAGTAGGCGCCACCATTTTTAAAGCCATGTGCGGCTCCACCCTGGCCACAGTTGCAACTTTTTCCGGGATTGCCATTCCGGAAATGGACCGGTACGGATATAAGAAAGAGCTGTCGGCAGGGGTTGTGGCCTCGGTGGGAACCATCGGCATGTTGATCCCTCCCAGTATCGTTCTGATTATTTACGGGATTGTTACCGAACAATCCATTGGCCGGCTTTTCCTTGCCGGTATCATCCCCGGCCTGATGATCTCAGCGCTCTTTATGGCTGTGATTTACGGGTGGGTTCGTATTAACCCTGCGATCGCGCCGAAAACTGAAAAAGCTCCAATAAAGGATAGAATTAAAGTGCTTCCCGAGTTTGTTGTGGTGGCACTTATCTTTATCGTGGTCATCGGCGGTCTCATGCTGGGCAAATTCAGCCCGACAGAGGCCGGCAGCATGGGGACCATTGCAGTTATGATACTGGCCTTTGCCCGAAAAGAAGTGAATTTGAAAATGCTCATGAAATCCTGGGATGAATCTCTTCGGACAGCCGTCATGACGCTTCTGCTCATTGCCGGTTCTGTTGTGCTGGGTCATTTTTTGACCATTACCACCATTCCTTTTGTACTGGCGGACTGGGTCACTGGCCTTGCGCTTCCAAGATCCCTGGTCATGGTCATTATCATCTTGATTTATCTTATCGGCGGATCTTTTATTGATGACCTGGCGTTTATGATCCTGGCCACCCCTATTTTTATGAAAGCGGTGATGGCTCTGAACTATGATCTGATATGGTTCGGTGTTATCGTTGGCGTAACCCTGATGATCGGTGTCATTATCCCGCCGGTTGCCATCTGCGTCTTTATTGTTCGCAATATTACCGGGATTCCGTTTAATGTCATTTACAAAGGTGTCCTTCCATTTCTCATCAGTCTTGCTGTTGCTTTATTGCTTCTGTTTCTTTTTCCGGAACTGACCAGCTGGCTCCCGAATCTCTTGATGGGTCCGGCTTAAATAAGGATATAAAATTTTTATTGACAAAGACAAATCTCCATGTTAACTATTAATCAAACGATAAAAAAACCTAACGCCCGTTAATCAAAATTATTCAATTTTGCAATAGGCATCAGGAATTATCTTGGGCAGGGAGGAAAAATGAACATAGCAAAAAATCTTGAAACTTCGGCTTTCCATTTCCCGGATAAGATGGCGTTGATGGATGGAAACTCCTCTTTGTCATACCGGCAGATGGACATGGAATCCGGCAGAATTGCTGTGGCACTTCAGAATATGGGGGTTGCACCGGGAGAGCACATCGCTCTTTTGGCACCCAATTCCAATGCCTGGCTGTGTTTTTATTTCGGAGTGCTTAAAATGGGGGCTGTGGCAGTCACCCTGCCCTATTCCATGACCAAGAATGAATTGACACCGGTTCTTTTAGACTGCAAGCCAAAAATCATATTTACGGATGACAAAAAGATTCAGGATCTGGATAAATCGATCGGCATTGAAACCATTATTTCAGAAAATGGGGACGTGCCTTATAAATCCTTGCTCGAAAATAAAACCATTGCATTCAGCGCCATTGACAGAGACCCTGATGACACCGCCGCCATCCTTTATACCGGCGGAACCACCGGAGTGCCCAAAGGTGTCATGCTGACCCACAGGAATATCATGACATCCTCTGTGAATGTTTCCCGCAGTGAACGGTCTGATGAAAACGACCGTGCCCTTTGTTTTCTGCCCTTAAACCATGTCTTTGCCCAGCATCATATCATGAATGCCACGATTTTCAGCGCCGGAGGCCTTGTGATCCAGTCCTCATTCAATATGGATGCCCTGCTGGCCGCCATCGGGCAATTCACTGTAACCAAACTCTATGCCGTTCCCACGGTTTATATCCGGCTCTTATCCCTTCCGGATTTAAAAAAGAAACTGGGGACGGTGCGGTATTGTTTTTCAGCCGCAGCCAGTATGGCAAAAGAAGTGGTAAAAGAATGGAAAATAAAAACCGGTCTTGACATATTCGAGGCTTACGGAATGACAGAAAGCGCCTCCATGGTCACCTTTAACCATTATTATCACCATGTGGTGGGATCGGTGGGAACGGCGGCTCCCGGTATTGAAATTCAGATCCACGATGAAGAAGGCAAGGTGCTTCAGAATAATGAACCCGGAGAAATCTGCATATCTGGTCCTAATATTATGAAAGGATATTTGAACCGTAAAGAGGATACACAAGCCGCATTCCGGGAAAGATGGTTTCGTTCCGGCGATGTGGGCTATCTGGATGATCATGGGTATCTCTATATTGTAGACCGGATTAAGGAGCTGATCATCACCGGCGGTGAAAATGTTTCGCCAAGAGAAGTCGAAGAAGTTCTCTATACCCGCCACGAGATCGAGGAATGCGCAGTTATAGGATTGCCGGACAAAGAATATGGGGAAAGAATCGTTGCCTATATTATTCCCAGACCGGGCCAGACCATCGATCCTGCATCCTTGAAAGCCTATTTGAAAACCCAGTTGTCGCCCTTTAAGGTGCCAAAGGAATTTATCAGTGTTTCCGAGCTGCCCAAATCCAGCACCGGAAAGCTTTTAAAAAGAGAATTGAAGCGCCAGGTCACAGAAAATAACAAAATGGAGTAAAAGATTGTATGGCCCAGGTCATTGCAGACAGAAGAGAGATTGATTTTGTTCTTCATGAACAGTTTGATGTCGGTCGGTTAAGCAAACATGAAAAATTTTCGGAATTTACCCGGAAAACAGCTGATATGGTTATTACCGAAGCCCGTGCGCTTGCAGTCAAAGAAATCCTGCCGACCATGAAAATCGGCGATGAAACCGGTTTGAGGTATGAAAACGGGAATGTAAGTGTTCCGCCGGAATTCAAACGGGCCTGGAACCAGTTGATTGAGGGAGGCTGGTTTGCTCCCTGTCAAACTCCGGAATGGGGAGGACAGGGCATGCCAAGGCTTCTTCATGTCGTGGCCCAGAATTATCTCATCGGCGCCAATATGTCGCTTCTCATGGTGGCCGGCTTGAATCAGGGCGCAGGGCATATCATTGAGCGATTCGGTTCGGACCGGCAGAAAAAGCTTTATCTTGAAAAAATATACACAGGCCAATGGAGCGGCACCATGGTGCTGACGGAATCCGAATGCGGGTCCAACCTTGGGGATCTTTCCACCTCTGCTGTAAAAAATGAGGACGGCAGCTATTCTCTGACCGGCAATAAGATCTTTATCAGCGGCGGTGACCATGATATGACAGACAATATCATCCACCTGGTTTTGGCAAGGATTCAAGGAGCGCCGGAGGGCAGCCGGGGAATCTCTCTTTTTGTTGTGCCCAAATTTCATGTGAATGACGACGGGAGCCCGGGCGCACGAAATGATATCGTCTGCACCGGCATTGAAGAAAAAATGGGGCTCCATGGCAGTCCCACCTGTACCATGGCTCTGGGCAGCAAAGACAGATGTATGGGTACTCTTCTTGGCGAAGAGAACAAAGGGCTTCCCATGATGTTCCTCATGATGAATGAGGCCCGCCTCATGGTGGGGGCCCAGGCTCTTTCCTGCGCTTCCTCTGCCTATCTGTATGCCCTCAATTATGCCCGGACCAGAATCCAGGGCCCCCCGGTAGCCGGCAAAGACAGAACATCGGTGGCCATTATCAATCACCCGGATGTCCGGCGTATGCTTCTGACCATGAAATCCTACACCGAGGGAATGCGAAGCCTTTTGGGGTATATCGCGAACCTCGAAGACCAGAAAATCATCAGCAACAATACCGAAGAAAAAGAAAGATGCCAGAATCTTATTGAAATCCTCACCCCTGTCGGGAAAGGGTATGTGACGGACCGGGCTGTGGATGTGTGCAACATGGCCATCCAGGTGTTTGGCGGATATGGATATACATCTGAATTCCCTGTAGAGCAGCTGTTGAGAGATGTCAGGATTACAACGATTTATGAAGGGACCAACGGCATACAGGCCATGGATTTCTTGGGAAGAAAACTCCAGATGAAGAATATGAAACTGTTTTTCGATCTGAAGGATGAGATTAAAAAGACCATTTCAGAGGCAAAAGGATTGGATTCATTGTCCGCCTTGGCCGGAATGGTTGAGGATGCATTGACCAGGCTTTGCCAAACGGCTGAAAAAATGGATCAATCAGCCCGGGGCGAGGCTGTTTTACAGGCCTATGCCTTTGCCAGCCTTTTTCTTGAAGCAGTCGGCGATGTGGTCATGGCCTGGATGATGCTCTGGCGGGCAAAGATTGCACACCACACCCTCAAAAAAGGAGTCAAAGGAAAAGATGCTGATTTTTATCAAGGGCAGTCAGGATCTGCAGAATTTTTCATCAGAAGCGTTTTGCCCATCACCATGGGGAAAATGGCGTCAATAGAAGACTTATGCAGTGCAGCGGTAAATATTTCCGATACCTCGTTCGGAGGAAAATAGAACTTAGAGCAGAATTTTAATACTTGAATTTCAGGAGGTAGGATGTCTCAGATATCAAAAATCGGCGTAATCGGCGCCGGACATATGGGCAGCGGGATCGCCCAGAAAATAGCCCAGGAAGGCATGAATGTCGTACTCATCGATATAAAACCCGAATATGTGGAAAAAGGGTTGATGAATATTAAAAACCTTTTAGCAGGCGGCATTAAACGAAAAATCTTTTCCCAGGAACAGGTGGATCAGACCCTGGGACGTATCCGGGGAACAACTGATCTTAAGGCTGTTGCCGATGCCGATCTTGTCATTGAAGCCGTTTTTGAAGACCGGCAGGTTAAAACTCAGTTGTTTCAGAACCTGGATGGGATCTGTTCTGAAAAAACCATTTTTGCAACCAATACCTCCAGCTTTTATGTGGCGGAATTTGCAGCCAGGATCAACCGCCCGGACCGGTTCATCGGGCTTCATTATTTTTTCCATCCGGCCAAAAACAAACTTCTGGAAATCATTCCCCACACCGGGACCAGTAAGGAGACCGTTGAAAAAGCCATGGTGTTTGCTGCGCGCCACGGCAAAACCGCTATTGTGGTCAAAGACTCCCCTGGCTTTGCCGTAAACCGGTTTTTTGTCCCCTCTTCCAATGAGGCGGCCAGGATGCTGGAAGAAGGATTGGGAAACCTTCCCACCATTGAAGAAGGCAGCAAAAGAGCCTTTGGTATCGGCATGGGGTCTTTTGAAATTTTGAATGTCACGGGTATCCCTCTTGCGGTTCATGCTTCCCAAAGCCTTGGGGGTGAACTGGGCCTTTTTTACGGCACCCCTGCGATTATGAAAACCCAGATGGATAAAAATGTGGACTGGGATCTTAAGGCCGGTGAAATTGAGGAAGAAAAAATCCAGGCCATCGTGGACCGGTTTTACGGCATCTGTCTTGGCGTTGCCGCCACCATTGTGGATGAAGGGGTGGCCACCATGGAAGATATCAATCTTGGCGCCAAGATCGGGTTAAGATGGAGCAAAGGCCCCTTTGAGATCATGAACCATATCGGTATCGAAAAAACCTGTGAAGTGGTGGAAGCCATAACAAAACTTTATCCGGGTTTTAAAATGCCCAAGGTTCTGATGGAACAAAAAAAGCTCGGCAAACCCTTTATATTTAAAATGGTGAACCTGGATATCAAAGAGGATATCGCATGGATCACCATCAACCGTCCTGATGCCATGAATGCTTTGAATGAAGCCGTTGTCGGACAGTTGGCGGAAAAATTTGAAATGGCGGAACATGATCCAAAGGTCAAGGCCATCGTGTTCCAGGGAGCAGGCAAAACCTTTGTGGCCGGGGCCGATATCCAGTTTTTTGTGGACCGGATCAAAGCGGGCAGGATTAAAGACATAGAGATTTTCACCCGAAAAGGTCATGAACTTTTTTTAAGGATTGAAAATTCTCAAAAGAAAACCATTGCCCTTTTGGATGGATTGTCCCTTGGCGGCGGCAGCGAAATGGCGCTTGCCTGTCAGTTTATCGTGGCCACCAAGGCAGGGTCCATGGGCTTTCCTGAAACCGGTATCGGCATCGTGCCAGGGCTTGGAGGAATGCTCAGAATGGAACGTCAGGTCGGAATGGCACTTGCCAAATACTATGTGTTTACCGGCCGGCCCTTGAGTGCCCAGGATGCCTTTGATCTTGGCATCATCGCAAAAATTGTCGAACCTGAAGCTGTTGGTGATGCCGTCCGGGAGATTACAGACAAAGCAGAGGCGGATAAATACCATCAACGGTCAATTCCTGAAAAATTTCTTGCACTTGCGAACGTTTTTAATGATCAGAACATTGATAACCTTTTAACCGGAAAGCCCATGACAGGATTACCGGAAAATCTGGCTGAAAAACTGCCCGCAATCCTGGGCAGTAAATCCCTGATCGCTTTGAAAATAGCAGACGAGATCATGAATAAACAAATCAATATGTCTATACCTGAAGCAATTGAATGCGAGCTCGGAGTCCTTGACCGGCTTTTTTCAACCCATGACGCCTTTGAAGGGCTGTCAACAGTGGGCCGGGGGAAACCCGTCTTCACTGGAAAATAAAAAGGAGAGTTTATCATTATGTATACAAAAGCGTTTATTCCGTATAAAGGATATTACAGCACCCCGTTTTGCAAATGGCAGGGCAGTATGGCCAATGAAAATGCCATCTCCTTTGCAGCCGGAATGTCAAAACAATGGTTTGCCTCAAAAAATATTGATGTAAACCAGCTCGATTATTGTATCTTCGGCAATACCATCGGACAGCGCCGCCAGTTCTATGC
>CAZWMY010000048.1:0-26082 GCA_964635025.1 uncultured Desulfobacula sp.
GGATGGAGGTCAGGAGGTTCCGGATGGTGAGGATGAATTTTTTCACCTCATCCGGGGTCAGGGTGGCCCTTTCTTTTAAATCCGCTCCGGCGCAAAAGGATTTATCTCCTTTGCCCGTGATGATCACGGTCCTGATATCGGTCCGGTATTGAAGGGAATCAATGGTATCCCGCATGGCATATAAAAGATCGAAATTCAGACAGTTCATTACCTCGGGCCGGTTCATGGTCAGGATAACAGCCTGGTTTTTTTCTTCGGTCAGAAGAAGGTCCTTGCTGGTTGTCATGGCATCTCCTAAAAATATAGCTTAGCAGCCGATATACCGTGAAATAACAATGCGCTGGACTTCCGAGGTGCCTTCGCCTATTTCAAGGAGTTTTTGATCCCGATAGAACCGTTCCACATTGTATTCCTTCATAAGACCGTATCCGCCGTGGATCTGGACGGCATGGTCCACCACCCGCGACATGACTTCGGAGCAATAGAGTTTGCCCATGGCCGCTTCTTTTTCAAAGGGCCGTTTTTTGCTTCTGAGCCAGCAGGCTTTATAAAGAAGGTTTCTAGCACATTCAATTTCCATGGCACAATCCGCCAGTTTAAAAGCAATGGCCTGGAATTTGGAAATGGGCTGACCGAACTGCTCTCTTTCCTTGGCGTATTTCAGTGCCAGATCATAAGCTCCCTGGGCTCCGCCAAGACCCATGGCGCCGATGGAAAGCCGTCCGCCGTCCAGGGTGGCCAGCATCTGGTGAAAGCCGTCGCCTTTTTTACCCAGGATATTGTCTTTGGGAACCCTTACATCATCAAAATAGAGTTCTGCCGTGTTGGATGCCCGCCACATGAATTTCTTTTTCATGGGAACGGCTTTAAAGCCCTTGGTTCCGGCTTCCACCAGGATACAGGAGTATTCTGGCTTGCCGTTGGCTCTCGTACCGGTGATGGCCTGGACCGTCACGCCCATGGTCATCTCACAGGCTGCATTGGTGATAAAGATTTTTGAACCATTGATGACCCATTCATTGCCGTCCAGAACCGCTGTGGTTTTGCTGCCGCCGGCATCGGACCCGGCTGTGGGTTCGGTGAGGCCGAATCCCCAGAGGCCTTCTCCGGAACAGAGTTTGGGCAGATATTTTTGTTTCTGCTCTTCAGTACCAAAATAATAAATGGGGCCGATCCCGAGACTGTTGCCGGCAGCAATGGTTGCGGCCTGGGAGCCGTCAATTCTTGCGACTTCTTCAACGCCAATGATATAGGATATATAGTCCATGGCCTGGCCGTTATATTTTTCAGACACAAACATGCCAAAAAGACCGATTTCACCCATTTTCCTAGTAAGATCAGCAGAAAATTCCTCTTTTTCGTCGAGCTCGCCGGCAATGGGAGCGATCTCTTTCTGGGCAAACTTTCTGACTTCCTTACGAATCATTTCCTGCTCTTTTGTAAGGTCAAAATCCACCCTTTGCCTCCTTTATTTTAATGGTTAACTGTTTGTTTTGTCATAAATTTTCAGCATCAGAAACCGCCCGACAACCCGTAAAAACTGATCGAGCGCTCAGTCTATTTTTTTGATACTACAGTCAAAGAAATAATTTTGTCAAATGTTTTTTATTGGATTGACAGACCTGTTTTTTAAGAAAAGGTAAAAATTCAAGTAAGTTCCTTTTATAATGTCTTGACAAGAAATGGAATAAATGTAAAAAAAATATGACTGAGCGCTCGTTCAAGCTCCATCAGTATTATGGTCATAAATGAGAAAGGAGTGATCGTTTGGGAAAAATCAAAAAGACAACACCTTTGGTTGCCGAGATAGAAGTTCCGACCCAGATCAAAAACCCTGAACTTGTGAGGGAAAGAAGACGAAAAATTATCGATTCAACCGTCAAGCTCTTTGTTGAACACGGATACCATAAAGCCACGACCCGGATGATTGCAAGAGCCGCAAATTTTTCCATCGGCTCTTTATATGAATATGTCAGTTCCAAGGAAGATCTCTTGTACCTTGTGTGCAAAACCATCCATGAAGAAGTCCAGGAGGCGGTTGAAAAAGCACTGACCGGAACGGATAAGGGAAAAGAAAGGCTTGCCCGGGTCATCCGCCAGTATTTTTATGTGTGTGACAACATGGCAAACCATATCCTTCTTATGTACCAGGTCACCCAGTTTCTTCCGGGAAAATGGAAACAACAGGTTCTTGAAAATGAATTAAATATCACCAATGTATTTATCAATGCCCTTGCTTCTCTTTCCGGTAAAAATTCTTTTCCGGTTCTGGATGGCAAGGTATTGAATCTGGTGGGTCATGATATTTCTGTTTTAGGGCAGATGTGGGCCTTCAGGCGCTGGCACATGCAGAAAAATTTCACCATTGAGGAATACATCAATATCCAGACGGATTTCATTCTGGGCCGGATATTTTAATAATAATAAGATTTTCATTTATTTTTTTTAATATTTGTGCCACTAAACAAATATTACATAACTTTGTTTGATTTAGTCAAACTCCAGCAACCCTGAAAAGGAGGATCCCGAAAAGGAGAACCAACGGTTATGGAAACTCAAATCTATAAGCCAACCCATTCAATCAAGGTCGTTACCGCCACATCGCTTTTCGACGGTCATGATGCATCCATCAATATCATGAGAAGAATTCTGCAGGATTCAGGAGCAGAAGTCATTCATATCGGCCATAACCGTTCGGCCAAAGAAGTGGTGGATGCAGCCATTGAAGAAGATGCGCAGGGGATTGCCGTATCCAGCTACCAGGGCGGCCATGTGGAGTATTTCAAATATATGGTGGATCTCTTAAAAGAAAGAGGCGCTGCCCATATCAAGATTTTCGGTGGCGGCGGCGGGGTCATCATTCCTTCTGAAATGGACGAGCTCCACGCTTATGGGGTCACCCGGATCTATTCTCCTGAAGATGGATCAAACATGGGACTCCAGGGCATGATCAACGATATGATGCGATCCATGGATGCCCCATCCGTGGATTATGAGCGGCTGGACCTTGCAGGGCTCAATATTGACAATAAATTTGTGACGGCCAATTTCATCTCAGCCGTTCAGGAAGCCAAAGCCCATGATCAGGCTGCCTTTGACAGAATCATGCCCGGCATTCTCAAAAAAGCAGGAGCAAGAGATGTCCCGGTCATCGGCCTCACCGGAACCGGAGGTGCCGGCAAATCTTCTTTGACCGATGAGTTGGTCCTGCGCATCCTGAATGATCTGAAAGATGTCCATATTGCCATTATTTCCTGTGACCCGTCCCGGCGAAAAACCGGAGGAGCCCTTCTGGGCGACCGGATCAGGATGAATTCCATTGAAAGCGGAAGGGTCTATATGCGCTCCCTTGCCACCCGGCGCTCCCAGACCGAGCTGCCCGAGGTGCTGCCCGATGCCATTGCCGTGGTGAAAGCCGCGGGCTATGATATGGTCTTGGTTGAAACCGCGGGTATCGGCCAGGGGGATTCACGGGTCGTGGATATGACGGATATGTCCGTCTACGTCATGACCGCCGAATTTGGTGCGCCTTCCCAGCTTGAAAAGATTGATATGCTGGATTATGCCGACATTGTAGTGGTGAATAAATACGAGAAAAAAGGCAGTGAAGATGCCCTTCGGGATGTGAGAAAACAGGTCCAGCGTAACCGCAAAGCCTTTGATAAATCCCCCAAGGATATGCCGGTTTACGGCACCATTGCCTCCAAATTCAATGATGACGGCATCACGGCATTTTATCACGGTCTTTTAGATCTTATTGCAGAAAAAAAACAGATCCGGTATGAATCCGGGCTTCCAAGAACCGGCATAAAAGAGTCTTCATCCAAAACCATTATCATTCCCGGCGAAAGAACCCGGTACCTGGCAGAGATTGCCGACACGGTTCGGGAATACCATAAAACTACAGACAGCCAAGCAAAGGCGGTCAGAAATTACTGGCACATCCTGGAAACTGCCAAGATACTCGAGGAAAAAGATTCAGAGCCTAACCCGGATGTTTTTTTGCAGCTTAAAATGGCTGTGGAAGATGCGCGCTCCCTTGTTTTTGAGGAAACCGAGAAAGATATCCAGGACTTTATTCAATCAAGAGACCTCTATGAAAAAGAGGAACTGGTCTATCAGGTCCGGGATAAAGAATTAAGGGTGCCATTATTTACAAAATCATTGTCCCAGTCAAAAATCCCCAAAATTTCTCTTCCCAGGTTTGAGGACCCGGGAGAGCAGTATGCCTGGGTGAGAAAAGAAAATTTTGCCGGGAATTTTCCCTATACGGCTGGGGTATTCCCGTTAAAACGGGCTGACGAAGACCCCACCCGTATGTTTGCCGGTGAAGGCGGGCCTGAAGACACCAACCGGCGCTTTAAACTCCTGTCCGGCGCCTATCCTGCAAAGCGGCTGTCTACGGCCTTTGATTCTGTCACCCTCTATGGGTTTGACCCGGACACCCGGCCGGATATTTACGGCAAGATCGGCACATCCGGAGTTTCCATCTGCACCCTGGATGACGTCAAGGTGCTGTATGGCGGGTTTGACCTCTGTGCACCCAATACATCCGTTTCCATGACCATTAACGGCCCGGCACCCATGATGCTGGCCATGTTCATGAACACGGCCATTGCCCAGCAGATGGATAAATTTAAAGCTGAAAAGGGCCGGGAACCATCGGAAGACGAGGCTGTATCTATCCGGCAGTTTGCCCTGTCCAATGTCAGGGGAACGGTCCAGGCCGATATTTTAAAAGAAGACCAGGGCCAGAACACCTGCATTTTTTCCATTGAATTTGCCCTGAAAATGATGGGGGATATCCAGCAGTATTTTATTGATCACAAGGTATTTAATTTTTATTCGGTTTCTATTTCCGGATACCATATTGCCGAAGCCGGGGCAAACCCCATTACCCAGCTTGCCCTGACCCTGGCCAATGGATTTACATACGTTGAATATTATCTGTCCCGGGGCATGGACATCAACAGTTTCGCGCCGTCGCTCTCCTTTTTCTTTTCCAACGGCATGGACCCGGAATATACGGTGATCGGAAGGGTGGCCCGGCGCATCTGGGCCGTGGCCATGAAATACAAATACAAGGCTGACGAAAAATCACAGAAACTGAAATACCATATCCAGACTTCGGGCCGGTCCCTCCACAGCCAGGACATCCAGTTCAACGATATCCGGACCACGCTCCAGGGCCTTTGCGCCATTTATGACAACTGCAACAGCCTTCATACCAATGCCTTTGATGAAGCCATCACCACGCCGTCAACGGAATCGGTCCGGCGGGCCCTGGCCATCCAGCTCATCGTCAACCGGGAATGGGGACTTGCCAAGAACGAAAATCCCTTGCAGGGCAGTTTTATTGTGGATGAATTGACCGATCTTGTGGAAGAGGCGGTGCTCATTGAATTTGAACGCATCACGGAACGGGGCGGGGTCCTCGGAGCCATGGAAACAGGCTACCAGCGCGGCAAGATCCAGGAAGAATCCATGCTTTATGAATATTTGAAACATTCCGGCGGTCTTCCCATCATCGGTGTCAACACCTTCCAGGACCCGGATGCCGACTATGCGGAAATGGCCAATCATCTTGAGCTTTCAAGATCCACGGATGAACAGAAAAATGCCCAACTGGCAAGACTGAAGGCCTTTAAAGAGCGGCATAGGGACAAAACGAAAAAAGCTATTGAAGAATTAAAACAGACAGCCTTAAACAACGGCAATATGTTTGAAAGACTCATGGAGACCGTTCAGGTGTGCAGTCTTGGAACCATTACCAAGGCCTTGTATGAAGTGGGCGGAAAATACAGAAGAAATATGTAAGGAGATATTGATATGAATACAGCCGTCATTGTCAGTGCCGTCCGGACCCCGTTGGGAAGTTTTGGCGGAACCTTGAGTACCATCGGTGCCACCGACCTGGGCGCCCTTGTGGTGAGAGAAGCCGTCAAACGGGCAGGGATTGATGAAAATAAAGTCAACGAATGCATCATGGGCATGGTCCTGCCCTGTGGATACGGCCAGAACCCGGGCAAACTGGCGGCCGTCAAAGCAGGCCTTCCCTGGGATGTGGAATCCATTACCGTGAACAAGGTCTGCGGGTCCTCCCTCAAAGCCGTGATGCTGGCAGCCCAAGCCATCCAGTGCGGCGATGCTGAAGTCGTCATTGCCGGCGGAATGGAAAATATGAGCATGGCCCCTTATTATATGGATAAGGCCCGGTTCGGGCTTCGCATGGGACCCGGCAAAATAGAAGACCACATGGTTCATGACGGACTCTGGGATGTGATCAATGATTTTCACATGGGCATGTCCAATGAGCTCTGCTGCGAAAAATGGGAAGTGTCCCGGCTCGACCAGGACAAATTTGCAGCCGAATCCTATAAAAGGGCTCTTGCCTCTATCGCCTCAGGCCGGTTCAAAGAGGAAATCATGCCGGTGAAAGTGCCCCAGAAAAAAGGTGATCCCAAAATTTTTGACACAGATGAATGCCCCCAGGAAACCAGTCTTGAATCTCTGTCCAAAATGAAACCCGCCTTTAAAAAGGATGGTGTAGGAACCGCCGGGAACGCCTCCATTATCAGTGACGGCGCATCAGCCCTTGTCATCATGAGCGAAAAAAAGGCAAAGGAACTGGGATGCACCATCCTTGCCACCATAGGCGCCCAGGCCTCCTATGGCATTGATATGAAATATGTGCTCATGGCGCCCATCTATGCCATCCCCAAGGTCTTGAAAAAGCAGGGGCTTTCCATATCAGACATCGATCTTTTTGAAATCAATGAAGCTTTTTCCGGCAGTTCGGCAGGGATCAACAAAGTCCTGGAACTGGACCCCTCAAAAGTCAACGTCAACGGCGGCAGCGTGGCGCTTGGCCATCCCATCGGCGCCAGCGGGGCCAGGGTTCTGACTACCCTGATCCATGAAATGATCAAACGGGATGTGAAAAATGGTCTTGCCTCTCTTTGCCTTGGCGGCGGAGAAGCTGTTGCACTTGTCGTCAACAGATGATATGACGGATAACTGCCAATAGCGGCACATTGAATTTAAACGATTTCTGTAGAACATCGATAAGGAGGAAGTGATGGAAGTAAAACGATTCGGAGTGATCGGGTCCGGCCAAATGGGCAACGGTATTGCCCAGGTTGCGGCGGCTGCCGGCCTTGACGTATTAATGAGCGATATCAAACAGGAATTTTGTGATAAAGGTGTTGCCACCATATCAGGGAACCTTGGCCGGATGGTCAAAAAGGAAAAAATTTCCGAAGCTGATATGAAAGCCATTCTGGGCCGGATTAAAACCACCACGGAATTAAAGGACATGGGCTCTGCGGACTTTGTGGTGGAAGCAGCCGTGGAAAGAGAAGACCTGAAATTCAAGATTTTTGAAGACCTGGATAAATTCTGCCCCCCCCATGTCATCCTCTCCACCAATACCTCGTCCATTCCCATCGGAAGAATTGCAGCCAGAACCTCAAGACCGGACAAGGTCATCGGCATGCATTTTATGAACCCTGTGCCGGTGATGAAGCTGGTTGAGGTCATCAAGGGCCTTGCCACATCCAAAGAAACCTTTGACATCACCTGGGAACTCAGCAAAAAATTCGGAAAAACCCCGGCCGAAGCCAATGATTTCCCTGGCTTTATCGCCAACCGGATTCTCATGCCCATGATCAATGAAGCCATTTTCTGCCTTTATCAGAGCGTAGGCAAAAAAGAAGATATCGACACGGTCATGCAGCTTGGTGCCAACCATCCCATGGGACCTTTGGCCCTGGCCGATCTTATTGGTCTTGACACCTGTCTGGCCATCATGGAAACCCTTTACGACGGGTTCAAGGATTCTAAATACAGACCCTGCCCGCTCCTGAGAAAATATGTGGAAGCCGGCTGGCTGGGAAGAAAAACCGGGAAAGGGTTTTACGATTATAAGTAAAACAAGACCGTTCTCAGGCCGAAAAAATATTCTCACCATGAAGGGCATGAAGAGCATGAAGTTGGCTTTCTTCATGTCCTTCATGCGCTTCATGGTAAAAAATCTTACAGCCGGAATGATCCCAGATGATCCGATATAACCGAACCACACCCGAACCGGAACAGCAGGCAAGGATTTCCGAATTTCAGAAAAGACTTGAAAACAGCCATGTTGATGCAGCCCTGATCCTGCAAAAAGCAGACATGTTCTATTATTCCGGCACTGTCCAGCAGGGTTGGCTCTATATCCCGGTTCAAGGCAAGCCCCTTCTCATGGTATTTAAGGACTTTGACCGGTCAAAGGCAGAATCCGGGCTTGACCAGGTCATTTCGATGGTGAGCCCCAAGGACATTCCCTCCACCTTGTCTGAATTTGGGTATAGAATCCCCAAAACCATGGGTCTGGAACTGGATGTGCTTTCCGCCAACCAGTATTTCCTGTTTCAAAAAATCTTTTCAGATTCAAAATTGAAGGATGTTTCACTAGAAATCCGCTTGCAGCGCGCTGTTAAATCTGACTATGAAATAGGTCTCATGCGGGAAAGCTCCCGCATGGCGGACAAGGTTGCCGCCAAAGTACCAGATCTTTTAAAGGAAGGATTGACTGAAATTGAATTTGCAGGAATGCTGGAAGCCTATGCCAGAAGTCTGGGACACCAGGGCCTCATTCGCATGCGCATGTGGGACAACGACCTTTTTTACGGCCATATCATGGCAGGTCCTGGGGCCGCTGTTCCAAGCTCCTTTGCCTCCCCCACGGGCGGCATGGGCATCAACCCCAGCATTGCCCAGGGGCCGGGATTTAATATCATCCAACGAAACGAGCCGGTTCTTGTTGATTACGTATTCGTTCTGAATGGCTATGCCAGTGATCACACAAGGATTTTCTCCCTTGGCAGTCTTCCGGATGATCTCTTAAAAGCCCACGACGCCATGCTGGAAATCCAGGAAAGGGTTAAGCAAAAAGCCATGCCCGGAATCAGCGCCGGAGAAATTTACGATATGATGATATCTGATGCAAAACTCAAAGGTTATCAGGACTATTTCATGGGTGCCGGCGAAAGACGAATCCGGTTCACCGGCCACGGCATCGGCCTTGAACTGGATGAATTCCCCTTCATCGCCCAGGGCCAGACCCATTCTCTTGAAAAAGGCATGATCATAGCCCTTGAACCCAAAGTGGTCATGCCTGGAAAGGGAGTTGTCGGCATTGAAAATACATTGCTGGTCACAGACAAGGGTCTTGAATCCCTGACCACCTATGATGATGCGATAACGATATTATAAATCCGGATGGTTTTTAACCCATTGCTGTATCAGATCGATAAAAAGGGAAAAATCAGACAACCGCTTCTTAAAAAATCCAAAAACGAGTTCGTCATCAATTTTTTCATAATGGTGAACCAGCATATTTCTGAAGGATGCCATATTCTGGAAAATTTGCAATGTCAAACATTTCTTCTATGGAAAGATGAAGATAACGCTCCACAAAGGCCCTGCTTCTGTCATCGCTTTTATATTTTTCCCAGTTGATATCTTCGGCTTTTTCAAGACAGGCTATATAATCCGATAAATTGGAAATTTTTCGTGAGATGAGTTCCTTGTCTACCATATTCACTCCATAATCTTCTTATATAAATGCCGGGTATCAAGATATTCCCGTCTTGATACAGTTTCCTGTCTTACCCGAATTGAAGGATCGCGTTCGTAAATAAGGCTGCCATATTTCAGGATCTGATGCTGAAGCAGCAGGCCAACCTGATGAAAAATCACAAGGTCCACATCCCTGACTACTAAATTCGAAAGTTCAGTTTCCAGATCGATCCTATCCAACCCGTTAACGTCGCACACGCTCATAATGGCAATATCCAGATCGCTTGTGGATTTCATCTTTTGCCTGGCAGCAGATCCAAACAGATATACAGCAGCAATGGTATCGTGCCGGGCTGCAAATGCCTTTATTTTTAAGACGATTTGATCAAGATCAACATTATCTGGTTTTTTGATTTTCAATCTATTCGTCCTGATTGTTTGAAGTATTTCATTTTTAACTATTATATAGAATTGATATTTTTTTACAATCCGTTATTTGGCATTGGTGATAGACAGCCGTTTGTCACAAATAGCGGAAACACTATGCAGGGGCAGAAAGGTGAGCTTTTGTTCAGGCAGGTTTCTGTATGTTCCGCTGTAAAGGACAAGCCCATTAGGGCAGTTGGGGTAATTTTCAAGCATGAGATGAAGGCTTCTTAAACTGCCGCCGGTGCCTGATTTGACTTCTATGGGATAAATATTGCCTTTAAAAACAGTCAAATAATCGATTTCGGCATTGCTGCTCCGGGCATCCCGTGCCCAGTAAAATAAATCCGAGTCATGCCAGGCCAAAAGCTCCTGGGCCACAAACTGTTCAGCCAGTTTCCCGCGATACATGGCCAGAAGATCAAATGCTTTCTGATTGGTCTGGCTCGAATGCCCGCCATTCAGGCGTGTATATTTTATCTGGTCACCAATATTTTTTGAGACATTCAAAAAAACTGCATCAAGACATAAGGGGTCAATGCGGGGCATGTATTTGGAAAAGTCATCACGATATGAATCCAAGAGTTCGGACTGAATCCGGAAAGTGTCCAGCAGCGAACCTGAGTTGTGATAGGTGTTGATGCATTCGGGCATACCGCCAATGAAGAAATAATTACGCAATTCAGAAAGAATCATTTTCTGGATGGACTCATCCACCTTTCCCGGATGAAGCAGAGACGCTTCTGCCATGGGTTCTTTTCCCATGGCCAAAAGATATTCATAAAAGGTCATGGGATAGAGATAAAGATATTGCACCCGGCACACCGGAATGGAAATTTCTCCAAAGGCAAATTCAAGCAGAGATCCGGCAGCTACCACATGAAGTTCCGGCATCTCTTCATAAAAATACCGCAAAGCCATAATGGCTCGGGGACAGGCCTGGATTTCATCAAAAAAAAGAAGGGTTGTTCCTGGAGTGATCCGTCCGGCAGACAGTTCCAGATAGCCGAGTATGGTTTTGGGCTCAAGTGCTCCATTGAAATGAACATGGAGATCCCTGCGTTTTTCGAAGTCTATTTTGACGCAGCTCTCAAACTGGCCGACCATCACATTTTCAACCAGCCAGGTTTCCCCCACCTATCGACATAAAAAGTCAAGGGAGTTTAATCTTGATGAAGATCTCCCAAACTCCTTCCTGCTGTGTGTGCATCAAATAAATGCTGCCACTAATTCTCCTGATGCCTTCACAAAAGAGGAGCCCTTTTAAGATCTGAAATGATAACAGCGATGTTCCTCACTCCTTTTATCTCTCCCCAGGGGATGGTGAGAAGGATTTCGTTGTCATACATATCTAACATCCTTTGAAATTCTCTCTTTTAAAAGAGGGCTCAAATCCTCCCCGATAGGTCACGACGTCAACCGGCATCCCAAGAAAGTCTTCCAAGCTCATTTTCAGTCCGATTCTGTTTAAAAGATTACGTTTGTTCATCTCAACAACAATATCGACATCACTATCTTTATTAGACGTACCCCTGGCAACAGATCCAAAAACCCCCATTTTGGTAACTCCGAATTTTATGGCTTGGTTCTTTTTATATTCTTTTAATAGGGTAATAATTTGTTCTTTATTTATCATCATTTTCATCTGTGGTTTTTTCTTTTCAGCGGTATTTTTCTATAATTGTCCCAGCACCTTTTTTGCTTCTTCAGCCCCTGGAAAATCCTTTTGAAGTTCCAGGGCTTTTTTCAGAGCCTTTTCCGCTTTACCATAGTCTCCCTTTTTATTATAGGCAAGCCCCAGGTGGTAATTGAAAATCGGATTCTTGGGTTCTTTTTCCACACAGGCTTCAAATTCTGATAGTGCACTATCATAGATTTCCTTTTTATAATAAACCCAGCCCAGGGTGTCCATGATGGCCGGAAGTTTTCCGACCTTTTCCTTTGCCTGGCGGGCCAGATCCAAAGCCTTGTCCAGATTTTTTCCCTGCTCGGCGTAAAAAAAGGCGAGATTATTCACAGCCGGGATAAAATTGGGATCAATATCCAGGGCCTTTTTATAATGGGATTCGGCAAGGTCATGTTTGCCCTGTTTTTCATACAGAGTTCCGACAAAGCTGTGGGGCGGGGCCTGATCCGGCCGTTTTTCTATCAGAGCCTTGTAAAGGTCAATGGCTTCATCCGCTTTTCCCTCATTGCTGAAAAGATTAGCAAGCGTGAGATAGGGGGTGATAAAGGCCGGATTCTTTTCAATGGATTGTTTGAGCAACGATTTTCCCTGTTCAATGTCATTGGACGCCAGAAAAAGGTTTCCTTTGAGATTCAGGATAATTGAAACAACAACGGGATTTTCCCCTACTTTTTTTAATTGTTCATCACAGAGCTCCAGGGCTTTTTTGAATTCTTTCTGAGATCCATAGACAGATATGACATTGGTAAAGACATCCATGAGATTGGGATTCAGCTCCAGGGCCTTATTGTAATTTTTCAGCGCTTCCGGATTGTTTTTCTCAGACTGATGGACCATTCCAAGCCGGTAATAGGCAGAAGGATTGCCCGGTTCAAGCTCGGCCATGTCCTTAAAAATATTTTTTGCAATGTCATTTTTCTTATTGGCCATGGCAATGTTGCCCATCAGGATATTGGCATTGTAATGGTTGGGAAATTGTTTCAATACTTGTTTGACATTGTCTTCGGCAAGGGCAAGGTCCCCTCCCCGAAAATACATGTCCGCCATCATGAGCCTTGCCTGGAAAAGCCCTGGGTTTTTTTCCAAAGCCTTTGCAAGAACGGGTTTGGCTTGATCAAAATCATTTTTTTCAAAAAGGGCAGACCCTAAAAGAAAATTGAACGGGCCGGATTCCGGCTCATCCTTGACAAGGCCCTGGAATATGTCAATGGCTTTGTCATAGTCTTTTTTGGCAGCCAGAATTTTGCCTTTCAAGAGTTTTGAAGGCTGGTAATCCTGTCTCTTTGCTAAAATTTCATCCACCAGGGATTCTGCTTTGGGGATATCATTATTGGAAAAATGAAAATCTGCATAAGCGTTTTTGACTTCAAAATTTTCCGGTTCCACTTCCAGGGCCTTTTGAATATAGGTTTCAGCCTCTTTTGTTTTTTTCTGGCTGTTCAGGAGCTTTGCAAGCAGCATATAGGCATTCAGGTTTTTAGAGTCGATATCAATGGCTTTTAAAAAGCTTTTCTCTGCTTCATCAGCTTTTCCCTGGGCAGCATAAAAATTACCGGAAATCAGAAGGGGTTCAACCTCTTTGGGTTTCTTTTGAATCAGATTTTCAAGGATTTTTTCAGCAGATACCTGATCTTTTTGGGACAGATAGAAGTCAAATAAAGCCCTGTAAATACCAGTGTCTTCAGGATCAATGCTGAGGGCCTGTTTTAAATTATCTTCGGCTTCATCGGGTTTATTTTGAGCCATATTGATTTTTGCAATCACCAGATGAGCCTTGGTCTGATTTTTGTCAATTCCCAGGATTTTTTCATATACAGCCTTAATAGCATTCAGGTCTTCATTTTTTGTCCCAAGAATACCGGCATGAAGAAAAAGGGCCTTGATATTCTCCGGCTCTTTTTCAAGAACTGCATTGACCCTTTTTTCAGCTTCCTGACGCTCTTTTGAAAGCATATAAAAAGAGGCCACCTGGAGTTTGTATTCAGTGTTTTCCGGCGCCAGTTGTTCGAGTCTCAGAAAGGTTTTAAAGCTTTCTTGGGCATCTCCGAGTTTCAAATATATTTTTGAAAGAAGTTCATGGGCTTCCACAGAATTGGGAACCAGCTTGACGGCATTCTGAATCTGAATCTTTGCCTTTGCATAATCTGCTTTTTCAAAATAGCCCTGGGCTTCTTTAAGAAAAGTTTGGGCTTTTTTTTCATCGGATGAGCAACCCGAGAACAGGATTCCGGTTGTGATAAGAATAATAAAAATTTTGACAGAAATGCGTTTCATTTTTACTCCGAAAAAAGTGTTAACAAAAAATATACCTTTTCATTATCATTTGTAAGGAAGATTTTTCAATGATCTTTTTGGATTTATAAAGATAAGGGTCAAGTTGGAAATAAAAAAAGGCAGGGGAAAATCCCCTGCCTTAAACTGAAAATTACTGTTCTAAAGTGTTATTTTTTTCTGCTCACACCAGCCAAGCCAAGAAGTCCAAGTCCGAAAAGTACCATGGTTGCTGGCTCAGGAATCTGTCCACCGGTAATTTCTCTGACTAGCTTGTTCGAAATGGCAGTTTGAAAACTTGCAAAATTATCTGCGGTAAGAACAAAACTATTGGTTCCACCCTTTACGTTGGCATTATACCAAGCTTGAAGGCCGCCTTCACCCAAAATCACAACTCCGTTGATTGCATCAATACCAGCAGCCAGTGCGGCATTCCTTGCAGCTAATGTGTTTGCACCAATATTCTGTGCGCCATCCCCGGAAACGTCAATAACTTCTCTTACACCCTCATAACCATTCCCGCTAAAGAGTGGGGCAGCAAAATTGATAGCGGTCCCAGGGCCTGTAGAACTGCCAACTGAGCCGGATCTTGTTAAACTGCCAATGCTATTGGCAAAGTTTGTAATTGCGGTGACTGAGTCAAGCAGGGTCCAGTTGATTCTTGTTATAGCGGATGAGGCCCATTCAATATAATTAACAGCAATGGATTGATGAGCTACGTTAAGAATGGCGGTTTGAACAGCCGCGCTTAAAAATGCATTTTTATAGCCATCTCTTTGCAGTGCATACTCAGAACTATCAACACTCCCTGATACATCTACCAACAAGGAAAGCTCAAGACCGACAGGTGTCGCATAAGAAGACAACGGCAATGCTAACAAAACCATTAAAGCAAATAAGAATTTTTTCATTCGAACTCCTTTATTTAAAGTTTAAATTTTAATTCGAGCTCAAACCGTTTTGTGCTTGAATTTGTATTTTTAAAAACTACAATATATCTAAAATTTAAGCATGAACGACGAAAACCAGCTCAATGGTTTGACCAACCCCCATGGACAAGCTTTTCCGAAAGACGTGGAGTAACCTTGAGAATGTACGCAGCTTTTTACAGAATTACCCTCCTTTGGTGAAACCCATAGTGTTATCAGGGATGCGGCACAGGGCGTATGGGGACTAAGGATATTGATGTATATATCCTGAGGCAAGGCCTTTTCCGAACTTGATTATCTTCTTTTGGCCGGAATGGACAGTATCGGCGCACTGGATGTCCGGCCGGAATCATCAGGATACTCCGGCATCCGGACCGGGCCTTCTGTTTTGATTGAGGATCTTTTGACGGCTGCAGAAAAGGTGAAAGAAGGACTCCCTCTTCCCGAATCATTGACATATGCACTTTTGCACGGATCAGACGTTGGCGGAGCAAGGCCCAAAGCATTGCTCATGGATGGAAATATAAAATGGATTGCCAAGTTTTCTTCCACAATTGATCATTATCCTGTTTTCAGAAGCGAGGATGCTGCCATGTGGCTGGCAGGAAAATGCGGGATTGCCGACCCGGATACGCTCCTTTTGAAAATAATGGAAAAGGATGTCCTACTGGTAAAACGGTTTGACAGAGAATTATCTGATGGCCAAAGGCGCCGTCGTTTTCTTATCAGTGGCCTTACGGCGCTTCAGTTGCATGAGACGGAAGCAACCCTGGCCTCATATTCGGAACTTGCATCTTTTATCCGCCGTTTCGGCGATAGTTTTTCTTCTGATACAAAACAGCTGTTTAAAAGAATGCTGTTTAATATTCTTATCGGGAATATCGATGACCATGCGCGCAATCATTCTTTTTTCTGGGACGGCCATCATTACACCCTGACCCCTGCCTATGACATCTGCCCCATACTGCGGGCCGGGCAGACAGCACATCAGGCCATGATTATCGGCAGGGAAGGAAGAAACCGCCGGGATAATCCGACAGCACTGGGATGAAGCAGCCGATTTTTCCGGTTTGACAAATCATGACTCAAAACTGCTGAAGCAGGCAACTGTTTAAATCCTTCCTGCTTTTATTGAATCTTATTTCCATGGATTGATTTCTTTGTTGTAACCTTGCATTCAGTTTTTTATTCTACTGAATAGTGATCGCCGCCAATGAACTAACCGGTATTCTCGAAACCGCACACTTGCTCCGTTCACCTCAAAATGCAGGGCGGATACTTACCACACTGGATAATGTCCGAAAAAAAACAGGTTCTCCTCAAAGCATTGATGAACTGCGCCATGAGGTCGGGTTTGAATAAAGGAGGGCAAAGAGGGCCTTTATTCCAACCAGGGTTTAGAGAGGATCTGCAATACTGAGTTGAGACGGACCGCAAAACAACGCTCCGCATTTTTCAATTGATCGAGGCCATCATGCGTGACCCTTTTGTCGGAATGGGTAAACCGGAACCCCTGAGATTCCTTGGGTCAGGTGTCTGGTCCCGTAGGATTACGCAGGAGCATCGCCTGGTGTATGTGGTCGGGCTTGAAAGAATTGATTTTGTCCAGGCGAGGTGTCATTATTGAGAGTATTTTATCCCTTGACTGTTTCTATAAATCGCTGGTCGAATCTTGTGTATCTTGACTTCTATCAAAAATATTCAGGACTTTGATTTCTAATTTTTTAAAATCGTCTGTATTGCCGGCAACAAGCACCAGATCGTTCACCTGCGCTGTAGAGGCAATAAAATTGTCTGGGATTTTTATTTTTTTTATCTTTCTATTTTTTAAGCACTGAACCGCTATTGCTTTATTTGTATCAAAAACTTCGAAATAATCTAAAAGCTCTTCAACCACAAAAAGCTCATCCTCATTGAAATCAAAAGACAGCATTTCCACATAAGTAATCCAGGTATTTCATGGTCTGTTATCCCATTCGCCCCTGATTTTTTTTTGCCACTCAATAGGGTCAACTTTCCTATGCGACAAGAGCCCTGATGTTTTCTTAATTATGTCTGTTTTTTGATTTGAAAATTCTTTTTCAGGGTTTACAGGAAAGATAAGAATTTCTATTTCCCTGTTTAAATACTCTTTTGGTATATCGATGGTAAAACTCTGGGTCTGGGGCCTAACAACCTCCCTGATCATAATTTCTCTCCCATTTTTTTAATCCAAGTCCAAATCTCCTTGTTTTTAAACCATAGCATTTTTTTTTAAACAAAAGATATATCAAAATAAAGGCTGCCATTAAGGTCGCAAAAGATATCTCAGAAATCTTGTTGCTGTTAGAAAGCTGAATATCTGGAATTCAGCCATGTAAATGATACAGGAACAACCCCTTTACCTTTTTCGCCAGTTCAATGAGTTCCAGTGTAAATCCGGATTTGCTAAAGAGAACATACAATTTTTGTGCTTCTTTTTTTACAGGGCGCTTTTTCTGATTTTTCTTTCAGATGATAATAGACCCCTGGATCAATTTTTCGGGAGCTGTATTTGCATCCCCCAAAGAGCATTCTGTTGCCCTGCGGATCAAGGGCTGCAATATCAATTTCCGTGTTTTTGTCCCACCACCAGCCTGCCTTTGACACGGTGAAATCCGGAAGATCCCGGCTGATCATCTCAGTTAGCCCTTCCCGGCAAGCACCTTCATAAATATAGCTCACATGACTGTCATTAAAATTCTGCTTGATTTTATGGAGAACAAAATCCATGGTTTCCATTTTAAGGGAATGCCTGTAGGGATAGACAAATCTGAACCAGAGCCGGATAAAATTGTCCTTAATCAAATACAGGCCGTTTTACTTTTTTTCAGGATTGGTTTCTGTTACAGGGGTGATTCTTTCGAGAATGTCCAGCTCCATCATGGTTTTCAGATATTTTGTTGCACCGGATTGGTTGAAGCCGATGTGGGAAGCGATTTCTCCGATCTTATGATTTCCTACAGCAATGGACTTGATTATGGAAAAATAAGTTCCGATTTCGCCCACTTCCCTTTCAAGCAAAAAGAAAGGTTCTTTATATAAAAAAATATTGCTTTGAAAGAATATTTGTTTTTAGGGCTTCAAAAAGATCAGACATGGGTTTAAAAATTCAATATATTTTGGAACACCTCCTGTGACTGAATAATAGGCGATCAGGTCATATTTTTTCTTTTCATCGAAAAATACATGGTAATTTTAAAGGCAATCTGCTGCACCCTGATCCGTCCAGTCCTTCGACCATATAAGGGGCTTGAATAAGAAAGGGTTTGATGAACCATCATACTGACCAGTGAGCCGCATAAGATGACCATGACATAGGCATTTACCAGAATTTCATCCCAGGTTTTCTGAAATATTGACATTAAGGCTTTGCTGATTTTCCCGAGGTATTGGAATTCATCAATGACCAGGGTTTTCTTTACATCGGGCGTATGACCGGCACAAAAGGAAAAAATTTCATGCCATCCCAGCAACAATTCTTTTTTAAGAAGAGAGTTGTTAAAAACTCAGCCAGAAGATGCTGGATTTTTCTCTCTCAGACTCTTTCAGCGGACATGATCATAAAAACACCCTAATAATTATAATTCAGATTATAATAATTAGGATTATAACTCACGCCAACAAATTGGAAATTATTAAAATCTATCTCCCGTATTTATCATCAAAGGAATTCCAGAAATTTCTGTCTCTGTCCCGCCAGCCTTTGCCAAAGGCCTTGTCAAAGAAAGGTTTCAGGTTTCTGAACCAGGCACCGTAGCCTTGCCGGCCCTCAATGCGGGCCTTGATAACGTCAGCCACATGGCGGACAAGGTTTGCGAGCTCATCCTTGGGGATATAGGAGTCTGCACCCTTAACAATGGATTCCTTCAGGTTTTCAGGGGTCAGGGCGTGGGCGGTCAGCATGATGGCCGGAATGTCTTTTTTGCGGGCCAGTTCCAATACATCATATCCTGAAACGCCCATGATATCGAGGATGGCAACATCATACCGGTTTTTTTCAAGGAGTTTTTTTGCTTCTTCAAATGTGGCGGCCTTTTCAATGGCGCACATGTCCAGGAGCTCTTCAACGGTTTCAAGGATGTCGGGCTCATCATCCACCACAAGGACGCGACGGTCTTTCAACAGATCTTCGGTTTTGATGGTGTCCAGTTCAAACCGGATGGTGGTGACCGGACAGGGGGCTTTTAAAATCACGTGCCGGGCCGTAGACCCAAGAATGGCTTTCTGGGCTTTGGATTTTTTCTTTATGCCGAGAAAAATATGGTCGATCTCATTTTCTTCGGCAAACCGGACCAGATCTTCTCCGGCGGAAAGTCCCCGGACGCTTTGCTGGGCATCATGGTCTATCCCTGAGTCCTTCATGAGCTTTCTTGCAAGGTCCAGTTCTTCTTCGGCCTTTATGATATCAGACTGTTTTTCGGAAGTTCCCCCTTCCATAGAGGTGACAATATATACAAAAGCATTATTTGTCTTTGCAAATTCTTTTGCAAGGGACAAGGTCAGCCTTCCGACTTCACCGCCATTATACCCAACCAGTATCTTCATGTTGAACTCCTTGAAAAATTACAGTCTACATCCAGCGTTTGCGGCGTTTATAGGACTTTACGTTTTTAAAGGATTTTCTTCCGCCGCCCTTGGTGATACCCATATAAAATTCTTTAACATCCGGGTTGTTCTGCAGCTCTTCGGATGGTCCTTCCAGAACGATTTTGCCCGATTCCATGATATAGGCATAATCGGATACGGAAAGAGCAACCTTTGCATTCTGCTCCACAACCAGGATGGTGGTTTCAAGTTCTTTGTTTATTTTCTGAATATTATCAAATATTTCTTTGACCAGAAGGGGCGCAAGCCCCAGGGATGGTTCATCCAGCATCAGCATCTGGGGAGCGGCCATCAAAGCTCTTGCAATGGCGATCATCTGCTGCTCTCCGCCCGAACTGTAGCCGGCCATCCGGTTGGTCACCTTGGAGAGCCGTGGGAAATGTTTGTACATGAGCTCATTGTCTTCCCGGATTTTGGCAGACCCGTCTTTTCGTGTAATGGACCCCACAAGAATGTTTTCATTGACGGTCAGGTGTTTGAATACCCGTCTGCCTTCGGGCACCATGACGGCACCGAGTTTCACAACATCCGTACCCATGAGCTGGGTGGTATCGGTATTGTTGAATTTTATATATCCTTCCTTGATGGCGCCGTTTTCGGGCTTTAAAAGACCGCTGATGGCCCTTAAAGTGGTCGTTTTCCCGGCTCCGTTGGTTCCGAGAAGGGCGACGATACTGCCTTTGGGGACATTCAGACTGACGCCGCGCAGTACCTGTATGATATCATTGTAGACAACTTCAATATTGTTGACTTCAAGCAGGTTGTTTTCCATATGCACTTTCTTTGGCTTTTTTGGTTAACCTTACCGGTAATATTCGATTAATTTTGATAGTCCCGGCAAGGTGAGTTCACCCATGGTATGGATGCGATTTATTTAACGGCCCTGATTTTTTTCATGAATTCAGATGAGACGGATTTGATGGTTTTAAACTGTCCGCCTTGAGCCAGATAAATGTTTTGCACATCAACCCCGATATGATCCTTCGGAGAGTAGGAAAGAGGACCTACCGCTGCAAAGGACTTAAACTCTTTTGCACCGTTCATTTCATTCAGAATTTTGTAAAGATTTGCCGGAGTGACCTCCAGTTTTGCCTCTATTGCTCTTTTAATGGCTTCTGTCGGGATCTGTGCCATCAGGATTCCGGTTGCATAATTGTGGGAATTGGCAGCCTTGTCATCCCGGCCATATTTTTTAGCCAGCTCCAGTTGTTTTTTTGCACCTTCATTATTGTCCGAGGTCATGTTATAGGAACATGCCCAGAGAAAACCCTCTGCTGCGTCTCCGGCAAGGGCGATGAGGTCGTTTCCACCCGTATAATGGGCACCGAGGAATGTGAGCTTGCCTTTTTCACCAAAAGTTTTTGCGGTCATGCCCAGACGCTGTGAATCCTTTAAAAGGGTTGCAACAGGCGTCTGAACCGTATGACACATCACATACTGAACACCCTTGCTCTGGAGTCTGGTCAGCATGGCTGTACTATCAAGATCTTTGCCATGCTCAACCGTTTCAACGATTTCTATTTTCAGGCCTGCGGCTATTGCTTTTTGGGTGTCTTCCAGGGGGCCTCTGCCAAAAGCGGAAGGATGGATAAAAAAGGCTACTTTGGGAACCCCGCCGTCTTTATGATTGGCTACGATATATTCTGCAAGCCCGACAACATTTTCAGAATAGGTGGCCACCGGCAGAAAAATCTGGGTTGAATCAATGAGATTGCCCTCATGGTAAGAAGCCGGAACAACCGGTATTTTTGCGTCTTCAAAGTCTTTTTTAAGGGCCAGGGTGCTTCCGGTTGAATAATTCAGATAGAAAACAATTTTTGAATCCAGAAAGGCTTCAAAATTTCTTTTGGTGTTATCATTTTCGTATTGATCATCCTTTATAACACAGTCAATGGTATCTTCACCCAACATTTTGGTATCATTTACAAATTTAAACCAGTCTTCAACACCTTTGGAAACCGGGTTTCCTGCATCCGATGTGGGGCCGGTGATGGCCAGAGACATTCCTAATTTGTAAACTTTTCCTGCGGCATGGACGGATGCGGTAAATACCATCGTTAACACAAGAGCCAGTAAACCGTTTAGTAATAAAGCTTTTTTACTTTTCATGTCACTTTTCCTCCTAGGTTTGGGTTATGACGCATAAAATATTTTTTAAAGCCGGTGCCGTTCCGTGATTCATCAGTAGCGGAAAGGCCACAGCTTGGTATAGGATTTGGTGATTCTCCACCAGTTGGCAATCCCCCTGGGTTCAAACATCAGGAACAGAACAATGACAAGACCGAAGGTAAAGGGTTTTAAAGCCGTTGCAACATTCACGGCAGGGGGCAGAAATTGCTTGGACACCTCTGATAGGTGTTCCACCTGAAGATCCAGCAGTTTGATGGCCACAGGCCCCCAGAAGCACCCGTTCAGCGTCCCGAGGCCCCCGACAATGGCCATGGCAAGATAGGAAACCGAGACCTTCAGGGTAAAGGAGTCAAAGCCGACCCCCCGGTAAAGATAGGCATGAAGGGCGCCGGCCACACCGGCAAAAAAACCGGCCAGGGCAAAGGCATAGACCTTTGTAAGTCCCGGATTCATCCCCATGGCATCGGCGGCCCGGTCATTGTCCCTGACAGCGATAAGGCATCGTCCATAACGGGTTTTCATAAGGTTCCGGACACCGAACCCGAGAAGCACCACAATGGTCAGGATGATATAATACCAAAACACGTAATGTTGATTTCTGCTGACCTCTCCCGTCACCCAAAAGGCCCTTCCTACAGATATGGTTTGCCCTTGATTAAAAAAGCTCATGAAATTGATGACCCATTGAAAAATCATTTGAAAGGAAAGGGTGGCAATGGCCAGATACAGATGTTTCAGGCGCAGGGCAGGAAGCCCGACAAGAGCGCCGAAGAAAGCACCAAAAAGACCGCTGAAAAGGATAAGCACAGGCCAAAAATGGGTGACGATGACATGCGATGCCCCTAGGGTTCTGCAAAAAGAAGCCACGGTATAGGCGCCGATGCCCACAAAGGCGGCATGGCCGATGGAAATAAGACCGGCAAAACCGGTCACCAGATTCAGCCCCATGACCGCCACAATGGCAATGAGGATATTGTCGGCCACCAGCATATATTTATTGCTTAAGGGGTAGAAAATCGGCCATGCAAAAAGAAGAATGAGAAAAAATGTAAATATCGACCGGTCCAGGCTGGTATAAAATGTATTCTGCTCATGTTTATAGGCCGTGTGAAAATTACCTGTTGCTAACCAAGAATTTGCTGACATAGGTTACACCCGCTCAATTTCATGGATTCCAAATAAACCGTGGGGTTTAAATAGAAGGATGATTAATAAAACAAGGTAAGGCATGATATCGCCGGTACCGCTTAATCCGAAATTGCCGTCCAGATATCCTCCGGCAAACTGTTGGATCAGGCCCATGATGATCCCCCCTACAACAGCACCGAGGATGGAATCCAGCCCTCCCAAAATGACAACGGGAAACACAACAATACCAAAGGCATGAAGAGTTTCAAAATTAAGCCCGGTAATATTTCCGATAATACAGCCTGCGGCTGCCGCGGACAATCCTGCCGTGGCCCAGGCAAGCCCGAACACGCGGGGAACCGATATCCCCACGGACATGGAACCGAACTGGTCGTCGGAAACCGCGCGCATGGAAATACCGACGGTGGATTTTTTAAAAAACCATGAAAAAGCCCCGATCAGTAAAGAGGTAATGATTAGCCCCACCATTTGGGTCCAGGAAATGGAAACACCGCCCAGGCTGATGGGCTCCTGGGGAAGGAAGGCGGGGAAAGAGAAATTTTCCGATCCAAAGGGAGTAAAATAGATAAGCCCGTCAATAATGGAGGCAAGCCCGATGGTCACCATGATGACCGAGATAATGGGTTCACCGATGAGCCGCCGCAAAAATATCCTTTCCACGCTCATGGCCAGAAAAAAGGTAAAAATCATGCTGATGATGAATGAAAAGAAAATCGGCACCCCAATTTTTACCGTCAGATAAAAAGCGATAAAGGCCCCGGCGGCAATGATCTGGCCATGGGCAAAATTGGCCACCCGGCTGGATTTGTAGATCAGTACCAGACCCAGGGCTGCCAGCGCATAGATGGAGCCCACAACAACCCCACTGATGATAATCTGGAAAAAATACGCCATCAGACTCCTTTCACCGTATAGAATGCTATGCTTGTTTTAACCGTGGTTGACTGTCCGTCCTGATACTGGAAGGTCGCTTCAACCTCTTTTTTGTCTATCGATGCATCATAAAGGGCTTCATACAGGTTTTGGTATCTTTCCTGTACATATTTACGACGGATCTTTCCTGTTTTGGTGAGTTCGCCGTCATCCACATCCAGAAGCTTGTAAAGAAGGGCAAACCGCTTGATTTTAAAATGTTCCTTTTCTGCCCGGGAATTGACATCCAATACTTCCTGCATGATCAGCTGCGCCACTTCGGGTTTGCCGGCTAAATCCATATAGGTGGTAAAGGAAATGCCCCTGTCTTCCGCCCATTTGCCCACAACAACCGGGTCCACATTGATCAGGCAGGCCACAAAGTCCTCTTTATTGCCATAGATAACCGCTTCCTTTATATAAGGGCTGAATTTAAGGGCATTTTCCAGAAACATTGGGGAGAACATGTCACCTTTTTTATTGTGCATGACATCGGAAATACGGTCGATGACCACCAGATGGCCGTGTTCGTCAATAAACCCGGCATCTCCGGAATGCAGCCATCCGCCTTCCAGGAGTTCTGCCGATTTTTCAGGCAGTTCAAAATATCCTGGTGTAACGGAATCGGATTTGGAAAGGATTTCACCGATTTCAGAAATTTTGCACTGGGTTCCGGGTAATGGTTTTCCAACGGTTTCAGGCCGGATATCGCCATCCCGGTGCATATAGGCGATACCCACAATTTCCGTTTGACCGTAAATCTGTTTTAAATTGACCCCGATGGCCTGGTAAAAGGTAAAAAGCTCAGGGCCAAGGGCTGCACCGCCGGTATAGGCCCGGCGCAGCCGCAAAAAACCGATCTGGTTCACCAGGGGCCGGAAAATGATCTGTTTGCCCAGCCAGGATTTGATTTTGAGTCCAATGGGCATGGATTGGCCGCGCATTCTGAACTGTGCCGCTTTAATGCCGATTTTGATAAAATAATTATACAAAACCTTATTCAGCCAATAGGACTGGTCAATCTTCAGCCAGATCTGGGAGCGGATGGTTTCATAGATTCTTGGGGCTCCGAACATGAAATGAGGCCCGATTTCCTTTAAATCTGACATGGCGGTTTCAACGGATTCGGGAAAATTCAGGGTAATGCCCGTGGCCATGGCTACCCCAAAGGAGTTCATCTGCTCGCCGATCCAGGCAAAGGGCAGAAAGGACACATACTCATCCGTGGGTTCCAGATGGTCGACCTCTGTGAGCTGAACCCCCATGTTGATATAATTTTTATGGGTCAGCATGGTCCCCTTGGGAAGACCCGTGGTGCCGGAGGTAAGGCAAAGATGGCAGACATCATCGGGTTTTCCTTGATCCACCAGGGATTCAAACAGGGCGGGGTTTTTTTCATGCTCTGCATCCCCCAGTTTATACAGGTCCCGGATATTAATGAACCAGTCATCGGACATGTATTCTCTCATGCCCCGCGGGTCTTCAAAAATAACCTTTTTGACATTGGGAATCTGGTCCCGGACATCCAGAACCTTATCCACCTGTTCCTGGTTGTCGCAGAAAACAGCAGTGACTTTAAGAGATTGAAGGATCTGGGCGATTTCATGGGGCATGCTGGTCTGGTAAATACCGGCAGATACAGCCCCAAGGGAATGGGCGCCGATGGCGGTAAACAGAACTTCCGGGATATTGTCGCTGATCAGGGCAATGGTGCTGCCTTTTCCAATCCCGATGGCTTTCAGGCCGAGAGCCGTTTTCCGGACATAATCATAATAATCCTGCCAGGTATAGGTGTTCCAGATCCCGAAATCCTTTTCTCGTAAAGCCGGGCGTTTGGGCGTGCTTTTGACCCGCCATCGAAGAAGCTGGGGGATAGAGTATTCAAGCAGATGTTTGTTGTCAGTCATTTTAAATTAACCCTCTCCAATATAAGCGTCAATTACTTTGGGATTCTGGGCAACCTCTTCAGGGGTTCCGGAACCTATCAGCTCACCAAAATCCAGAACATAGATCCGGTCTGAAATATCCATGACAACGCCAAGATCATGTTCCACCAGAACGACGGTAATTTCACGCTCTTTTTGAATATCCATGACAAACCGGACAATATCTTCTTTTTCTTCCTGATTCATCCCGGCCATGGGTTCGTCCAGGAGAAGGATATCAGGCGCAAGGGTCATTGCACGGGCCACCTCGACCTTTTTTTGCACCCCGTAGCTTAAATTTCCCACAAGGCTTTTGCGATAAGGTTCAAGCTCCATGAAGTCAATGATATCTTCCACATAGGCCCGGTTCTCCGCTTCAACCCGGGAGGCTTTGCCGTAAAAAACGACAGCTTGAAGAAAACTGTATTTCAGGTTCTGGTGCCGCGCCAGAAGAAGGTTGTACAGT
>CAZWMY010000049.1:0-25961 GCA_964635025.1 uncultured Desulfobacula sp.
TTAATAATTCCTAAGATTTCTTTTGTTCCACAATTAATAATTTTTCATATTATTTTTGACAAAAAACATCTTCCTATAGTGAACGCAACGCTTGTCCAATACACTTTCATGATTTAATCCGATTCCCATGGGTTTTCAGTGATTTCCGGCCGGTATTTTAGCTGGAGCCCTTTTAAAAAATTACGCAGGATCTGATCTTTACAGGCCCGATAATGTCTGTTGCCGGGCTTTCTGAAAAAGGCGCTCAGCTCGTGCTTGCTGATACTCACATCTGTCAGTCCGATGATCTCAATGATATCTTCGGCCTTCAAATCCAATGCAATTCTTAATTTTCTGAAAATGATATTATTTGTCAGGCGGTGCTCCGGTTCCGGCTGGGGGCCTTCTTTTTTACCCCGTTTATCATGGATCAGCCCGTTTAAAAAAATAGCCAGATCGGTATCCTTGCATTCCTGAAATGCCGGGTCATCCTCTTTTTTGAGCCAATCGCTTATTTCACTGCGGGTTACCGAAAGGCCTGCCAGGCCAAATATTGCCATCATTTTTGAATCGCTGAGATCAAAAATATAGCGGATACGCCGCAGGATATCATTATAGGTCATTTTGCTTTTCCCCGCTGTTTTAAAATTTTCCGTTGGTTGACAATCTCCAGAATAGCCTTGTCTGCCTTTTTTTCACTGGACGGGTTGTTGGGACGCAACAGGACAAAATCCGGCACCTTCCCGCCAATGGTGAAACCGCTGATTTCTTCCCTCGGAATTTTTTCCTTGAGCAATCCTTCAATGGCCTTTAAATATCCTCTTTCTTCAGGGCTGACCAGGGAGACGGCAATACCGCCGGCGCCTGCCCGGCCGGTTCGCCCGATGCGGTGGATATAATCTTCAGGGACCTCGGGTATGTCATAATTCACCACATGGGGGAGATTGCTGATGTCAAGCCCCCTTGCAGCCACATCCGTTGCGACCAGGATATGGATCCGGCCGTTTTTAAACTCATTTAAGGTACGGGTTCGAAAAGACTGGCTCTTGTTGCCATGGAGCGCTTCGGCGAGTATCTCTTTTCCAACCAGTTTTTCCGTCAGCTTGTTTGCCCCGAATTTTGTGCGGACAAAAACCAGAACCCGGCTCCAGCGCCCCTGGCGTATCAAATGGATGAGCAGGTCACGTTTATGGGACTGGTCGACCAGGTGAATCTTCTGGACAATGGATTCCGCTGCTGTATTACCGGGACTCACCTCGATATATTCCGGTTCCGTCAGCATTTTTTCGGCAAGATCCCGGATCTGCCGGGTATAGGTGGCGGAGAACAGCAGGGTTCTACGATTTTCCGGCACCAGACCCAGAACTTCGGAAATTTCCTTGCTAAACCCCAGATCCAGCATTCTGTCTGCCTCATCAAACACCAGAAATTCTATACGGGAAAGATTCACATCCTGGTGGCCGGCAAGATCCAGAAGACGTCCCGGCGTTGCCACAAGGATATCAATCCCCCGCTTCAGCCGGTCTATCTGGGGATCAATATTGACCCCGCCGTATATCACGGAACACCGGATGGACACCCGTCTTCCATAGGCCTTGATGCTATCGCCCACCTGGAGGGCAAGTTCCCGGGTGGGGGCCAGGATAAGGGCCCTGGGGTGACGCCGATGGCGGTTCCCCTGGCTCAGCAGTTCAACCAGGGGAAGTGCAAAGGCGTCTGTTTTCCCCGTTCCTGTCTGGGCACAGGCAAGGATATCCCGTCCTGCAAGAATTGCCGGGATAACCCGGGTCTGAATGGGGGTCGGTGCGGTGTACCCTTTGGATTGAATGGCGTTCAGCAGTTCGGCCCGAAGGCCAAGGTCATCAAATGACATGTGTTTTTTCTCATGGGGTTATGGTTTAAATCCTGACATGCTTATATCACGCTTATGCGGGAATGCTCATTTATTTTAAAGACATCGGCAAAGTGAAAGCCGTAGCGGCCGGAGCAATCGCACCTATCAGGGAATTTCAAAAAAAATAATAAGCGAAATTTTATAATTCCTCCGGCATCAGCCGTGCTCCATGGATCACAGCAATGACATCTATCTGACCCGGTTTGATCCGGTATATAATCCGGTATGGCTTTTACTTGACTCCCCGAATATCTTCAGCATCAAACTCAGGCACCTTCCGGCCGGACAGCGCATTCTCGGCAATCTGCTCCGAACGACGGGTAATCCTGTCAATCATCCGTCTGGCATAGGTTGGGGAATTAAACGCAATATATTCATAGATATTGGAAAGATGATCAATGGCGTTCTCAGTCCACCGAACCCTCATTTTTTCAGTCCGAATTTTTTGCGGACTGCTTTGATATCCATGGTGCGGCCTTCGTCGCTATCCTTAATGCCTGCCTCAATGGTTTGGCGGACATAAATCTGGTGCATCAGATCATCCCAGGTGGCCTTATCCGGAAGTTGATCCAATATTTTGTATGCCTCCTGTTTTATCCCTTCGGTTTGCATGGTATCATCTCCTACTAATTTGCATATGTTGACATTAGGCCATTTTTTTTATGATCATGATATTCATTTATTATCTCCGATAGCCATCCTTTTTTTTATAAAAATAACACAGATAGGCAAATTCGACAACTTTTTTGACAGAGTGATTTTTATTTAAAACCAGTTGAATTTTGCGATAAATTTGATACATTCAGACACAACCAAAATGTCTTTAATTTTTCTGGAATGGTTATTGGGTAAGTATTTTGGAGCTTCGGACAGGATGATTCAGACAAAGGTTTACAGAGCAGGGCTGGATATTGGTTCCACCACTGCAAAAATTGTTCTTCTGAATTCTGAAGACGACACCCTTGTTTTTTCCGATTATCAGCGGCACCATGCCAGAATCCACGAAACGGCAGCCTCCTTTTTCAAAGAGATTCAGGATCAGATGGGAGATTGCCTGCTTGAACTGAAATTGACCGGGTCAGCCGGTCTTGGCGTTTCAAAGCGCCTTGACCTTCCCTTTGTCCAGGAAGTGATCGCAGCCCATGAAGTCATCAAAAAACAGTATCCGGATGTGAGATGCGCCATGGATATCGGGGGTGAAGATGCCAAGGTAATTTTTTTTGAGCCGGGCAGGCCGCCGGATATCCGGATGAACGGCAGCTGTGCCGGCGGCACCGGCAGTTTCATCGACCAGATGGCCACCTTGCTCGATATCACACCCTTTCAGCTCAATGATCTGGTTCGCTTCCATGACCATATTTACCCGGTGGCATCCCGGTGCGGTGTGTTTGCAAAGACCGATGTCCAGAACATGCTTTCCCGGAATATCCCGCACAAGGATATCGCAGCATCGGTTTTCCATGCTGTGGCCATTCAATGTATCAATTCCCTTGCCAGGGGCGTTGCCATAAAACCGAAAATGCTCTTGTGCGGCGGGGTCTTTGCTTTTCTTCCCGAACTGGTCAATGCATTTTTAAGAGTCCTTCATTTTTCATCAACCGATGTCATCCTGCCCGGACGGTCCGAACTCATCCCAGCCATGGGTGCGGCCCTGTTCGACAGGCATGGGCCGCCGGGAATCCGGGTCAGCCGGCTGATCCAAAAACTGGATGAAGAAGTGTTAAAAAATTCCGAAATCAAGGACAGGCTGGACCCTCTCTTTTTAACCCCCCGGCATTTTGATGAATGGAAAAAAGAGAGCGGGGCTGTTTTTGTAAAAACCTGCCCGGTTTCAGAATATCAAGAAACCGAATGTTATCTGGGAATCGATTCAGGTTCCACCACCACAAAAATAATGGTCATTGGAAAAGAAAAAGAGGTTTTATTCTCCTTTTATCGGAATAATAACGGGAATCCTGTAAAAACCGCTGTTCAGGGGCTGATCGAATTTCGAAGCCTTTTGTCTTTGCACCATTCAAATTTAAAGATCAAACAGACTGCGGTTACCGGATATGGAGAAGACCTGATCCGGGCTGCTCTGAACATGGATCACGGGATTGTGGAAACCATGGCCCACACCATGGCGGCTCGGGTCATTGACCCAGAGGTATCCTTTATTCTGGACATCGGCGGTCAGGATATGAAAGCGGTTTTCATTGATCAGGGTGTTGTCCACCGGGTTGAGCTGAATGAAGCCTGCTCTTCGGGTTGCGGTTCCTTTCTTGAAGCCTTGGCAGGATCTTTGAATTATCCTGTGGGCGAATTCGGCGCCCTTGCCTGCAATGCTGTTGCGCCCTGCGATCTGGGGACCCGGTGTACGGTTTTTATGAATTCCAAGATCAAGCAATCTTTAAGAGAAAATGCATCAATCGAAGATATCAGCGCCGGTTTATCCTATGCCGTGATCAAAAACTGCCTGTTCAAGGTGTTAAAACTTCACACCATGTCGGAAATGGGAGATCATATCGTATTGCAGGGCGGCACGTTTAAAAACCCTTCCGTTGTCCGGGCCCTGGAACAGATGACGGGAAAGAAGGTCAGGATTTCAAATATCCCGGAACTCATGGGCGCCTATGGGGCAGCTCTTTATGCCTGTGAGGCAGGGTTAAGGAGTCCTTCAGCCCGGACCGGTTTTCCGGGACTTTCGGACCTGGAAGCGGTTGAGACCTATCAGACAAATCATCTGTCCTGCAAGGGATGTGAAAATATCTGCCGGGTGACGCGCTTTGTTTTTTCCAATGGCCGGTCTTTTTATTCAGGTAACAAATGTGAAAAATACTATTCTGCAAAGGGCCAGGATCATAAGCCGGGTTTTGATTTCTTAAAATTTAAAACAGATCTCATCTTTAACCGGGATCTTTCTCCCCATGAAACCCCCCGGGTGACCCTTGGGATACCCAGATGCCTGAATTTCTTTGATAATTTTGTTTTCTGGCACAGGCTTTTTCTCGACTGCGGAATCAATCTCGTTCTTTCCTCGCCTTCAACGGTCAAAATGAGTGAAAAAGGCATGGGAACCGTGATGTCGGATAATATCTGTTTTCCGGCCAAACTTGCCCACGGCCATATTTTTGATCTGATTGAAAAAGGGGTGGACCGGATCTTCTACCCCATGGTGGTGTTTGAAAAAAATGATTTTGAAAATGCCCTGAACACCTATAACTGCCCTGTTGTATCCGGATATGCCGATGTTATTGAAAGCGCCGTCCCTTCCGGAATGCGGTCCGGTATTCCCCTGGACCGGCCCGTTATCAGTTTTAAGGATAAAAAATTGCTGCAAAAGGCCTGCTTTGCCTATTTGAAACAATTTCATATCAAAAGAGCGGTCATGGACAAAGCCTTTGAGACTGCTCTTGCCGCACAGGAAAAACTTAGAATACTGATCCGGGATAAAGCCTCGGACATCATTGAAAAAGCAAGAAAGGACAAATCTCTTCTTATTGTCCTGGCAGGAAGGCCCTATCATGCCGACGGGCTCATCAACCACAAGATCCCGGAAATCTTTACAGGGTTAGGGGCGGATATCATTACTGAGGACGCCCTGCCCGCAGATGCAGACTCGCTTCAGGAAGTCCAGGTGGTAACCCAGTGGGCCTATCCCAACCGGATTTACAATGCAGCCCGATGGGTGGCGAAAAATCCCGGCCATGTCCAATTGGTTCAGCTCAACTCATTCGGGTGCGGCCCGGATGCCGTGGTCATTGATGAGGTCCGGGAAATCCTGAAAACCGGGGGTAAAAACCATACCCTCATCAAAGTGGATGAAATCTCAAGCCCGGGCTCGGTCCGGCTGAGGCTGCGGTCCATGGTGGAATCCTTAAAACTCCGAAGACCGGAAACTCCCGGGATTTGCAGCCCACGAAAACCGTTTTTAAAATTTTCAAAAGAAGACAAAAGAAGAACCATCCTGGCCCCGTTCTTTGCAGAAGATTATTCAGCTTATCTTCCGGCTGTATTTAAAAATGCCGGATATGATTTTCATATTCTGCCGAAACCTGACCGAAAGTCCGTGGATCTTGGGCTTCAATATGCCAGTAATGATATCTGCTATCCCGGCACCATTGTCATCGGGGACATTATTAAGGCATTGAAAACCCATTCCTATGACCGCAAAACAATTGCGGTCGGGATTACCCAAACCGGCGGGCAGTGTCGGGCTTCCAATTATTTGTCTTTGATCCGCAAAGCCATGATCGGTGCCGGGTTTGAGGATATCCCCATCATTTCCGTCACTGCTTCCGGGGGACTGGTGGATCAGCCTGGATTTCATATCAACTGGCTTTCAAAGACAAGAATTCTCATTGTCACCACTTTTTTTACCGACTGCATTGCAAAAATGTATTATGCCATGGCAACCCGGGAAAAAATACCAGGACAGAGCGAGAAAATACGGCAGCATTATATGCAAAAGGCAGGTTCAAGAATTGTTTCCGGTGATTGTGCAGGAATTTATAAGCTGCTGGAAAAAGCGGTTGATGATTTCAATGCAATCCCGGTTCATAAAAAAGAATATCCTAAGATGGGAATTGTGGGTGAAATCTACGCCAAATATAATTCCTTTGCAAACCAGGATCTGGCTCACTGGCTGATCCGTCAAGGCATTGAGCCTGTGATTCCTCCTCTGATCGATTATTTTATCCAGGATCTGGTCAATTATAAGGAAAATATCAAGGCCGGTATCCGGAAAGCAAAAATTACGGATCTTATCGGCATTGCCATTGAATGGGCGGTCAATACCTGCAGCGCAAAGGTGAATGCCATATTTTCAAGATTCAGATACGGGCTGCCCTTTGACAATATCAGACACATCGCAAAAAGTGCTTCCAATATTCTGAACATGGTCCATCAGTTCGGTGAAGGCTGGCTCATTCCCGGAGAAATTGCAGCCTTTGCAGAGCAGGGGATTTGTCATGTCATCAGTGTCCAGCCCTTTGGCTGCATTGCCAATCATATTGTTTCAAAAGGGGTTGAAAAAAGGATCAAAGCCGTGCATCCTGACATGAACCTTTATTTTCTTGATTTTGATGCCGGCATGAGCGAAGCCAATATCCGAAACCGGCTCCATTTCATGGTTGAACACCTCAAATAAATTTTCCTTGATTTTTTAAACCTGAATAGCCCATAGTAATTTTTTACCATTATCCTTAATATTGCGGTGGAATGAGGTTTACACTTTGATGGGTAAAGGTTAAAACTGAATATTGGGATAATAATTTGTGCTCAGGAGAATGAAAATGACAGACCCGAAGGATGACAAAGGCATTGAAGATCAGGATGAAATGAGTTTTGCAGAACTTTTTGAATCTTATGACGGAGGCATGGGAAAAGAACTCAACCAGGGGGATCTGGTGGATGGCAGGATTATTTCCATTGGCACGGCAAATGTCTATATTGATACCGGAACCAAAAGTGACGGGGTTGTGGATAAGGCAGAACTTCTGGATGCCAACGGGGAATTGCCGTACAAGACCGGCGACAGGCTGAAGCTGTATGTTGTTTCCCTGAATGAAAGTGAAATCATCCTGTCCAAGGCCATTTCCGGTGCAGGAAAAGCCACCATGCTTTATGAGGCATCAAGAAACCGGACCCCGGTTGAAGGAAAAGTGACCGGGGTGATCAAAGGCGGCTTCAGCGTGGATATCCTGGGGAAAAGAGCCTTTTGTCCGGTGAGCCAGATGGATGTGAAATATGTGGAAAATCAGGAAGAACATGTGGGAAAGACCTATCGATTTTTGATTACTCGGTATGAGGAAAGCGGCAAAAATATTGTGATATCGAGAAGAGATCTTTTAAATGAAGAAATAAAAGAAAGGCTCTCGGTTTTTCTGGATACGGTCAAGGAAGGAGATACGGTTGAGGGGACGGTCGTGCGCTTGATGTCTTATGGTGCCTTTGTGGAACTGATCCCGGGTGTCGAAGGCATGGTCCATGTGTCCGAATTGTCCTGGTCCAGGATAGAAAAACCCGAAGAAATGGTTCAGGTGGGGGACAGGGTGGCGGTTAAACTGCTGAAGATTGAATATCTGAAAGAATCCGGTGCGCCTAAGATTTCCCTTTCCATGAAGCAGACCTCTTCCAACCCCTGGGACGGGATGGGTGCGGATTTTCATGTGGGGGACCAGGTGTCCGGCAAAGTGGTAAGATTGACGGCTTTCGGCGCCTTTGTGGAAATTGCGCCGGGCGTGGACGGCCTGGTGCATATCAGCGAAATGAGCCACACCAAAAGAATCCTCAGACCCGAAGATGTTGTAAAACAGGGAGACCAGGTTCACGTGGTCATCAAATCCATTGATATGAACAGCAAACGAGTTTCTCTCAGCATCAAGGATGCCCAGGGTGATCCCTGGACCGGCGCATCAGCCCGGTATGAACCCGGCTCAACCCATGAAGGACGGCTTGAGAAAAAGGAAAAATTCGGTTTGTTCATCAATCTTGAACCGGGTGTGACGGGTCTCATGCCTTCGTCTACGATCAGTCATGCGGCAAAGCCTTCGGATTATGAAAAGCTCAGGCCCGGTGATACGGTCCAGGTGATGATTCAGGAAATAGATGAGGAAAAAAGAAAAATTACCCTGACATCACCGGATCAAAAAGATCCGGACAACTGGAAGCAGTTTGCCGGCACAGGGTCATCAAAATCGGGCGGAACCATGGAAAGCCTGTTTCTGGAGGCCATGAAAAAAAAGAAATAATTTGTTGTGAGGAACAATGGATGATTTGATTGTCGGAATCGGCAGCAGCAGGGAAAGGGATTCGAAAAGCGCAGGCATGGCGGCTGCCCGATCGGCCATGGCTTTTTTGGAGAGCCGGTCACCGGATGTTGCCCTGGTTTTTGCTTCGCAACGCCTTGAATATCAGGAGCTGTTAAACGGCATTCATTCGATTCTTGGCGATGTCCCCATGGTGGGCGGCACATCGGCAGGTGAAATATCCACCCATGGGCTGGGATCTGAAACCATTGTGTTATGCCTCATGGCTTCAAAGAAATTGTCCTTTCACACCGATTGTGTCAGCGACATGAGAAAGGATGAGGAAGACTGCGGCAGGCGGCTGGCGGAAAAGATGTTACAGAAAGTCGACCATTCACAGGCCAAATCCCTGATTCTTTTTCCGGACGGTCTGGGAGGCGACGGGGTTTCCCTTTTGAAAGGAATTCAGTCTGTTCTGGGGGCCGGCTTTGAAATTGTGGGCGGGTTTTTAGGGGATGACGGCCGGTTCAGCGAAACCTTTCAATTCTACAACGGGAAATGCTTCAGGGGGGATCGGGTCACGGGCCTCATGATTTCGGGCGGTGAGGAATATGTCACATCAACAGGAGTCCGGTCCGGGTTTGAGTCCATTGGCGGGAAAATATACTGCACCAAAGCCAGCAAGAACGTAGTGGAAAAATTTGAGGATAGCCGGGCCCTGGATTTGTATAAAGATCTTTTGGGAAAAGAACGCAGCAAACGTCTTCCTGAAATCTGTCTTGAATATCCGTTTGGCCTCATTGATTCAAAGGCAACCATTGGCGACCAGGAATATTTTCAGCTCAGATGCGGGCTCGCCGTCAATGAAAAGGATGGGTCCATCACATTGGCCGGTTCAATTCCGGAAGGCAGTGCCATTACGCTGACTACCGCCTCTAGGGCTGATATCATCAATGGTGCCAAACAGGCTGCCATCCAGGCAAAAGACGGTCTTTTCGGAGCCTCTCCGAAATTGATTCTCATGTTCAGCTGTATTGGCCGCAAATTGGTCCTGGGGCGGCGAACATCGGAAGAAATTGATACTGTAAAACAGGTGTTTGGAGAAAACATTCCCATCATCGGGTTTTACACCTATGGAGAGATAGGGCCGCTGGATAAGCATCAGAATGAATTGCAGGCTGCCCGGTTTCACAACGAAACCGTTGTGCTCTGGGTGCTTGGGAAAAAGAACGAAAGGTAAGGCAGGCCATGAAAAAATTTTTCAGCGAGCCCTTCAATCAAAAGCTGGGCTTTTTGATCCTGATTTTCATATTATGTCTTGCCGGTATCATATCCATCGATTTTCTGAGCTATTACAGTGTTGAGATAGAGTCCACCGACCTTCAGGCGGCGCAATTTTTTTATCAGAAGCAGGTATCCGGCATAGCGATCAAGACCGGGTTGGGGGTAATGGGGCTTGCCTTTTTTTTATGGATTGCCCGGCAGATGCTTGCCCTGATTTCCGGCCGTGAACAGGTAAAGGAAACCCTAAAAGAACAGAATCTGAAAATCATCAGAAAATCCATTGAACTGTCGGATGTAATGCGCCGGTTTGAAGATCAGAATTATGACCTTGAAATTTCAAAAAAAGAACTCAGCAAGGCATTGGAAGCCGTCCGGGAGAAAGAAAAGGATCAGCGGATTATTGTCGAGAGTTCTCCTCTGGGCATTATCCGGTTTGATTCGGATGGAGCGATAAAAGATTGCAATGAAAAATTTATAGAATTGGCAGGATCATCAAGACAAGACCTCATCGGTTTCAATACGTCTCTTTACAGCAGTCCGGAAATGAGTAAGGCCATCCAAAAGGCATTAAAAGGCGAGATCGCATTTTTTGAAGATGCATACACCTCGGTTACAGGGGGAAAAACATCCTATCTGAGGGTTGTTTTTAATCCGGTAAACCCGGGGATGCCTTCCACGGAAGTCATCGCCACGGTTGAGGATATCTCCCAGCGGATAAAAGCGGAAAAACAGCTTAAAAGATCCCATGATGAGCTTGAAGCCCTTGTCCTGAAAAAAACGTCTGAGTTGATACGGGAGATCGAGGAGCGAAAATCAGCTCATGAAGCTTTGAAAAAGAGTGAAGAAAAATACCGGTCCATTCTCGAAAATATTGAAGACTCTTATTTTGAAGTGGACCTTAAAGGGAATCTGATGTTTTTCAACAAATCCTTGACACAGCTTCTGGGATACTCTGAGCAAGAGCTCAAGGGTCTGAGTTATAAAAAATATGCAGCTAAAGAAGATGTCCAAAAGCTGTTCAGGGTTTTCAGTGAGGTTTATAAAACCGGCAAGATCAGCCAGCTGATCCATTGCACATTTATCACAAAAGACCACACCCGTAAAAATGTCGGAATTCTTTCTTCTCTCATGAAACATAAAAATGGAGAGCCTATTGGATTTCAAGGGCTTGCAAGGGATGTCACAAAGCAGATGATGATGGAAAGCAGACTTCAGCATACCCAGAAGATGGAAGCGATTGGTAATCTGGCCGGCGGGGTTGCCCATGATTTTAATAATATTCTGGGTGGCATCATCGGGTATGCCCAGTTGATAAAGAAGCACAGCTCAAGGGAATCCAGGATTTATCCCTATGTTGAACAGATCCTGAAAGCCAGTGAGCGGGCTACGGGACTTGTCAGGCAGATCCTGTTGTTCAGCAGGAAAACCGAAACAAGAAAAATCCCCACGGATATGTGCCTGATTGCCAAGGAAGTGATTGAATTATTAAGGGCGTCCATCCCGTCTTTCATAGAAATCCAGCATCATTTCAAGGAAGATCTGAATCCTATATCGGCAGACCAGACCCAGATTCACCAAGTTTTCATGAATCTGTGTTCAAATGCAGCCTATGCAATGAAATCAGGCGGAGGGTGTCTTGAAATAACCCTTGATGCAATTACGATGACAAATGAAGAAGAAAACGGGCTGGAAGATTTGTCAAAAGGAGAATATATCAAATTATCGATTTCAGATACCGGCCACGGAATGAACAAAGAAACCCTTAAAAAAATATTTGACCCGTATTTTACAACAAAAGAGATCGGTGAGGGCAGCGGGCTGGGGCTTTCCACCGTCCACGGCATTGTCAAAGACCATGGTGGCGTCATCCGGGTGGAAAGCGAGGAGGGTGTAGGCACGATTTTTCATTTGTATTTCCCGACCATCCTGCAGGCTGTTGAAGAAGATAAAAAGGCCATTGAAATTGCAAAAGGCAATGAAACCGTTCTTTTTGTGGATGATGAGATTTATCTTGCCGATGTGGGGAAAGAAATGCTGGAAGATTATGGCTATGGGGTTGAATCCATGACGAGTTCTGTAAAGGCTTGGGAAACTTTTGTGCAGGCGCCTGATAAATTTGATCTGGTGATAACGGATTATACCATGCCGGGAATGACGGGAGATGTCCTTGCCGGGAAAATCCGGGAGGTCAGGGCTGACATCCCCATTATCATGTGTACCGGGATATCTCTTGATCCGGAAATCACAAAAAGCCTCAGACTTGAAAAAATAATCATGAAGCCGCTGGACATGGACTATCTGCTGAAGATAGTAAGAGATGTTTTGGATCGTCCGTTATCCGGACAATCATGAAGTGTGTTGCTTAACGAATTTGCCGATCCGGTCAATGGCCTGTCTTCCTTCAGACAAATATTTTGCAAAATAATGCCATACATGAAACATGCCTTCCCAAATTTCAAGTTCCACAGTTGCGCCAGAAACCTTTAGTTTCTGAGCAAGAACCCGTGAATCATCCAGCAGAATTTCATTTTCGCCTGCATGAATCAGAATGGGCGGCATCCCTTTAAAATTATAATTGATCGGGGATATAAAAGGATGAGAAAGTTTTTTATCCGTATAAAGGGCAGCGGTTTTTTTTAGGATATCCGTGCTGAGCATGGGGTCTTTATCCTTGTTCTTCAAATGGGATAAATTTTTACATTCAAGATCGATCCAGGGTGAAATCAGGACACAGCATATGGGCAGCGGGAGTTGATCCGATAAAAGCCCTGCTAAAAGAGAAAGGGAAAGGCCTGCACCGGCAGAATCTCCCATGAGGATGATGTTATGGATTTCCCTGAATTGATCGGCCAACCATTCATAAACGGTCCTGACATCGGTAAGCCCTTCAGGGAAAGGGTGTTCGGGTGCCAATCGATAGTTGAAAATCAATACCTTTGCATCACAGGCTTTGGCGATCCTGGATGCAAGATCTCTATGCGAATTTATGGACCCGGCAATGAAACCGCCGCCATGAACATAGAGAATAATCCTTCGGCTGTTATGGTTTTCAGGGCAAAGCCATTGCGCCTCTATGGTGTCTATCATGAAAGGATTGGTCTTTATGGAGGCATCAGGCTTAAATGCTGCCGCACTTTTTTCAAGAAGGGTTCTGTAAGATTGAATACCGATACCTTCAAATGTCGGATGTGTTTTTAAATGCCGGAACAGAGCTTCTAAGATATGTGATGCTATTTTACTCATTTGTTAAACAATATTGTGAGCCCATCAGACCCCGGAGGGCGATATGGAACCGCCCCCGGTCAAAACCGGAGGGCGTTTGGTTTATTGCCGATAATGCAGTTCATTGCGGACAGGGTGAGGATCAACTGTTTCATGAATGATTTCCCGGATCAGTTTGTACTGTTCCGGTTTATGAACCACTCCCTGGATAACGATGGCCCTTTCATCATAAAACACTTTTAAGGTTGGGATAAAGATTTCCGGATGGGTTAAAATACGGGCTTTTAACCTGGCAGCGGCCGCCTTTTTTTCCAACCGGCTTTTGCTTTCAGGCGTTTCTTTGCTGTCCCAATCCTTTAAAATTTCCACCAGATTGCGGATAACCTGATCATAGGTTTGAATGGCCGTATTATAAATCACGTCATAATTGGAGACAGCCGTCAGCTTTTTGCCGTAAAGCGCCTGGATATATCCCATTCTGGATTTATCTGCTTTTTCGATAAAGGACTCGGCTTCAGTGTAATTCTCCTGGGTCTGGTTCATCCGCCTCTCAATACGGACTTTCAGCGGAGCATAAAGCCTGACTTTTAAGGCCTGGGGGATATCATCGAGAACAAAAGCGCTTCCTCTTCCCAAAATCACGGTTCGATTCCTGAGCGCGGCATCAAAAACGGCAGATTCGATCAGGGCAATAAACCCTAGATATTCCCGATCGAATTGTTCCCATAAGGTTGGCCGTTCATGGTCCAGCTCCAGGGAAAGATTGCCCCATTTTTCGCCGGTTTTTTTCAGAATGGCGGTAATGCTGTGCCGGTCTATGAATTCATAGTTCAGCTGTTCGGCAACGGCTTTTCCGATTTCAAAACAGCCGTTTTGATGTTCCCAGGAAAGTGTTAAGACGGCCATGGTTGATCACTCCTTTTTTGGGTCAATGATAGGATTGTCTTTATTTTCAATCGCCACGCCATGTTTCTTTTCTTCGCGGGTGATTTTCATTTTGATCCATAGCTTGCCAACAATTACAACCCCTATGAGACATGTAAATTCAACCCCGTATTGTGCCCATTTTGAGGGCTGGAGCCATTCCACCGTAAAGGGGTCTGTGATTATCATTTCACCTCCTACCCTCCCCAAGATGGCAGAACCGGCATAAATGATAATAGGGTATCGGTCCATGAGTTTGGAAAGAAGATTGCTGGTAAAGACCACAAAAGGAATGCTAAGCATAAGCCCGAAAACCAATAGAAAAAGGTTCCCTTTGGACGCCCCGGCCACTGCCAGCACATTGTCGGTAGACATGGTGAGATCGGCAATGATAATGACCCAGATGGCCTGGGCAAGGGTTTTTGCTTCCCTATGACCGCCCTCTTCAGGCGCACCTTCCACAAAGAGCTTGATGGCGATCCAAAGGATGATGGCACCGCCGAAAAATTTGATAAAATTGATCTGTAACAACTGGGCTGCAAAAAAGGTCAGTGCCACCCGCAGTACAACCGCGGCCATCGCACCAAAGGCGATACCCCGGGTCCTTTGCTTTCTGGGTAGGGAGCGCACAGCCATGGCAATTATGACGGCATTGTCACCAGCCAGAATAAGATCAATGAATACAATACTGAGCAAGGCAGTAAAAAATTCCAGGTTGAATTGAACCTGCCCTAAGATGCCTAAATCCACTTGATATTCTCCTACGTTTTGATTTTTCCGGTTCGAATATTTTTAGCTTATTAGCCGTATTCTGCTTTATTCGCAAAGATGATGATGCGACTTTATCCTTTGGCGTTCAACTATAGGGGAGGTGTCATAACGTGTCAATACGTTTGACGGTATTTTTTCGGCTGCTAAAACAGGATTGTGAATCTGTTTAAAAAAATGTATGACAGTTTGGCGGTCACATTTTTTTCCGGAGAAAAAGGGACAGATGGGTAAAAGGCTTTTTATTACGGATCTTGACGGGACATTGATGACGGACGGGAAAACGATATCTTTCCCGGATCTGGCAGCACTTGAGAGATTGCAACAGCAAGGCGTAATTACGGCAGTTGCTACGGGCCGGTCGGCACATTCCCTGGAAAAAGCATTAAATGCCATTGGCCTGGGAAAAGGACAGAGCCCATTCCCGGTTGACTATGTCTTTTTTTCAACCGGAGCCGGTATTATGAGATTTCCGGGCCGGGAGATTATTTTTAAAAAATCTTTGTCTGTGTCTGATATAAAAAAAATTATAGCCTATTGTGATCTGAAAAGACTGGATTATATGATACACAAGGCCATTCCCCATACCCGGGAGTTTTTATACAAAGCCCATGGCAGCTTTAATCCTGATTTTGAAACCCGGCTGGCTCTAAATGCAAAATACGGATTGCCCCTGAACAACGGCACCCATGAGCTTTATCCGGCAACCCAGGTTCTGGCGATTATTCCATCAGGGGCAAATGCTTTGGATATTGAAGCCATAAAAACGGATCTGCATGATTTCAGCGTGATTCAAGCCACTTCCCCCCTTGATCATCAATCCGTCTGGATGGAGATTTTTCATAAAGATGTGTCTAAATCAAAGGCGGCTTTGTTTCTTGCTGAAAAACTGTCGATTTCCCGGCACAATATTATTTCAATCGGAAACGATTATAATGACGAGGATCTTCTGGCATGGTCAGGCAAAGGATATGTGGTTGCAAATGCGCCGGAACGCTTGAAGCAGGGATATGAAACCGTAGAGACCAATAATGAATGCGGTGTTGCTTTGGCCGTACAGAGGTCGGGTTGGGTGGAAAGCAAAGGTTAGCTTTTTGTATCCGATTCAGACAGGTCATATTCGGGATACAGCCTGTTGCAGCAGGCCGGGCAGATGCCGTGGGAAAAAATGATATGTGAAAAAAATTCCTCCACCTGTATCCAGGAATTATCTTCTATTCTAATGCTTTTGCAGCTTGCACAGATGGGCGTTACCCCCTTTGAACCCGCATCTTCTTTGATAAGATATTTCTGGAATTTTTTTTTGAGTTCAACCATCTTTGTGATATCCCTTGCAACGGCGATGGCGCCCTGATAAATATTTTTTTCACTGAAAACAGGACTGCAAGACAGTTCCACATGTATGATATTGTTTTTTGAGTCTATCATTTCTATTTCATAGGTGCTGATGATGCCTGCTTTTATGTTGAGAGTCTGCTGCCGGATGGTATGAAAGCTTTTTTTCGTGGATAGGTCTTTTAAGTTTTTTTTCAGGAGGACTTTATTGGAATACCCGATCATGGTGGAGAAGGCCTGGTTGGCATAGTTCAAATTTTCTTCTTCATCTACTGTCAACACACCTTCTGCTATATTTTCGGTAATGGTTCGGTATTTTGCCTCACTTTTTTCAATCTGTATCCGGTATTTTTTATTTTCGTCGCTGAGCCTTTTGTTTTCCAAAACCTGCCGGACAGTATGACTGATCTTGTCAAGGTCATCAATGGGTTTTGTAATATAGTCTTTGGCCCCCATGCGAAGGGCATTGATAATATCTTCTTTTTGACCGGCTCCGGATACCACGATCATGGGGATATCCGGATCATGCTGATGCATCACCCTCATGACTTCAATCCCGTCTTTTCCCGGCATTCGAAGATCTGTCAGGACCAGGTCTATTTTTTCATCAAAACAAATATGGAGGCCTTCATCCCCATCTTCTGCCGCAAAGACGCAATAATCTTCATCTTCGAAAAAAGATTTCAGGCTTTCCCGGATGGAGACCTCATCATCGATGATTAAGATCGTCTTTTTTCTTGTCATGGCGGATTTAATAGTTTTGTCTTTTTTGAGGGATTAAATCTTGACTTCACTATACCATGATTTTTTGCAATGTCAAAGGGCTAAGATCAATTGTTTCATATCTCTGACAGCCTGCTCCATCCCTGACAGGATGGCCCTTGAGACAATGCTGTGACCAATGCTGAATTCGCTGATCTCCGTAAGACCCCTAAATGCCTTGATGGTATTATAATTGATGCCGTGACCCGCATTTACCTCCAGCTTTAATTTGGTACCGATTTTGGCGGCGTCTACGATTCTTAAGAATTCTCTTTGTTTCTGTAATTTGGTGACGGCGTCGCAAAAGGCTCCGGTATGAATTTCGATCATGTCCGCATCAATTTTATGGGCGATTTTGATCTGGTCCAGATCCGGATCAATGAAGATGCAGACCGCGATGCCGGCATTTTTTAATGTAGAAACGGATTCTCTGATATGATCCTGATGGGTGATAAGATCAAGCCCTCCCTCGGTGGTCAGCTCTTCTCTTTTTTCAGGAACCAGGGTGACACAGTCGGGTTTGATATCCAGTGCAATGCCAAGCATTTCATTGGTGGAGGCCATTTCCAGGATGAGTTTGGTCTGTACGATTTTTCGAAGCAGGCGGACATCTCTTTCCTTGATATGGCGGCGGTCTTCTCGTAAATGAACGACAATGCCGTCCGCGCCTGCCGTTTCAGCAGCAACAGCCGCCCCGACCGGGTCAGGATAGTTGATTCCCCGCGCCTCCCGTAAAGTTGCCACATGATCTACATTTACAGCCAGTTGTGCCATGATGGTCCTCCGTTTTATAATATCGTGTTCAGAATATAGGTAAGTCCTTATCCGGTTCAAGCAATTTCATCAATTCAGAGCTTTTATCTTCCATATCCATTTCATCCTGTTTGTTTTTTTCATGATCAAATCCAACCAGATGGAGAATCCCGTGAATCAAAAGCTGGGACATCCTTTCCGAAAGGCTTATATCGGCAGCATCAGCCTCTTTTTGCGCTGTGTCAAAGGAGATGACCACATCTCCGAGAAGACCAGGCGCAAGATCTGAAAATTTTGCTTCCTGCATGGGAAAGGAAAGCACATTGGTGGATTTATCAATCCCCCGGTAGGTGCGGTTGAGTTCCCTGATCTTCGTATCATCCGTTATCAGAATGGAGATTTCATGGGTTTTACAACCCAAGGCGTTTAAGATCTGTTTTGTCTTTTGGCGGATTTTGTCCGTTGGGAATTTCTTTTTTTGCTGATTGTTGATCAGTATCTTTTGCAATGCCATTTTTTTCTTTTTTCTTTTCCTGGTATTTTTCCGGATATTCAATACGGCTGTGATAAATGCTGGTCATGATATTATTAAAGCTTTTTGCAATCTGGTGAAGATCCTTCAGGGTCAATTCGCATTGTTCAAGCTGACCATCGGCAAAAATATCATTGATTAGTTCTTTTACCCGCCCTTGAATCCTTGCCGGTGTCGGGCGGTCGAGAGCCCGGATGGCAGCCTCCACAACATCCGCCAGCATGACAATGGCTGCTTCCCTTGTCTGGGGTTTGGGTCCGGGATATCTGAAATCCTCTTCTTTAACCGTATCATTTCCGCTGTTCAGGCTTTTCTGATAAAAGTATTTAATCAGGGATGTTCCGTGATGCTGGGTAATGCCTTCAAGGATTTCATCTCCAAGCTTATGCTGTTTTGCAAGTTCAATCCCTTTTTTAACATGCTGAATCAGTATCAGGGCAGACATGGATGGGGACAGCTTGTCGTGTTTATTTTTTCCATCCGTCTGATTTTCTATGAAATACAAGGTCTTATCGAGTTTCCCGATATCATGGTAATACCCCATGACTTTTGCTTTCAGATTGCTCGCATTAATTGCGGATGCGGCGGCTTCTGCCAGTGTGGCAACAATGACGCTGTGGTTATACGTGCCTGGGGCTTCTATCATCAGCTGTTTCATCAATGGCTGGTCAAGGTTTGAAAATTCCAGAAGCTTGGAATCGGTTGAATAGTCAAAAAGGACCTCAATCAGCGGCGTGAACCCAATGGTGAATGTAGCGGAAAAAAGACCGCCGCAAAAGGCAAATGCCATTTCTTTCGCCAGAATGATGACGTCCGGCGGCTGAGAAAGAGAATGAAAAGAAAGCGAAAGAGCCAAAAGCACATTAAAGACGGAGAGTTTGAAGCCCGCAACAATGAATTTTTTTCTGTCCTGTCTTCCTTTTATCCAATATGCAGCTGCAATGCTGGATAAAAAAAAGAAGATAAAGACCTCCAGGTTACCGGAAAATGCAAGGCTTGTGAGCAAGGCCAAAATGAGTGTAAAGAAAACCGCAATGTCGAATCCAAGAAAAAGACAGGTGACCATGGCTGCCGCCGGGATGGGAATGATCATGAAAAAAGAAACGACAGACATATCCAGGGAAAAATCCGGGTTGGCAGACTGGGCAATATAGGTTGCTGTTTTGGCAAAGGCCAGATAAAGGGCGAGCCCCAGGGCAAGAAAGAAGATGTGCTTATTATGGGATGTTTTTAATTTTTTATGATCCTTCAAAAAAAGGAGGTAAACCGTCAGAAGAATAAAAAAGGTGGTCAGGGCAAGTCCTGTGCCGGAAATGAAAATATTTTTTTCTTCCACCTGTTCCTGAAGTGCATTCAATTTTACCAGCTGCACCTTGTCGACACGCTCCCCTTCCCTGAGTATCATCTCCCCGGCAACGATCTGGTAGAGAATCGGCTTGATCAAAGATTCGGCTTCCTGGCTTCTTCTTTCGGTTTCATTTTTGTTCAAAGAAATATTGGGTTGCAGCAATCTCTGGCAAAGATCGACGATCAGATTGGAAAGATTGGCATTCAAATCCTTAAGGATGGGCTGCCCTTCAATCCTCACCATAATTTTGGCCTGATCCGGGCTGTAAAAGGTTTTGAGGATATTCACGATTCTTTCATCCCGGGTACCAATGGTCTGAAGAATAATCCCTTTATTCTCTTCTTTTAACAAAAGCTCTTTATTGGCCACAACCCCGGTGGCCAGGATTTTTTCCAGGATGGTTTTTATTTTCATGGAAATATCAGGAGAGAACTGATGCCGATGTAAAACAGCATATGCATTTTTACCAATTTCAATTCCCAGTTTTTCTTCAAAAGCCGCTTTTGTTTCCAGGACAATGGCAAGGGTAGGCTCCGGGTCCTGTTCGTTGGCTTTGGTAAACATTTCCCTGGGGATTTTCATGGCATTGTCAATATTGGCCGATATCCTGTCTATGAGGCCTGCATCATAATCATATACTGATCTGACGGCTTCCCTGACCTCAATCTTTTTTTGATTTGTAGCGGCTTTATCTTCGACAAAGAAATTTTTAGGGGCCTTGATATCCCTTTTGGCCACATCCCCTATGTTGTAAGAATAGGACAGGCTACTCTGCCCCGGATAGTGTATAATCGTAAAAGCAAGGGTAATGGTAAAAATAAGGAGCCAGAGGACCAAAGGAGACGTCAGAAGAAAAATTTTTAGTTGTTCAATACTATTTTCGGTCTTGTTTTTTTTCATAAGCATCAATGATGTTGGATACGAGCTTGTGGCGGACAACATCATCCTTTGAGAAATAGATGAATTCAATCCCCTTTATCTTTGTCAGAATATTTTTGGCTTCAATGAGCCCTGATTTTTTCTTTGAGGGAAGGTCTGTCTGAGTAATATCTCCGGTAATAATGGCTTTTGAGCCATATCCGATCCGGGTTAAAAACATTTTCATCTGCTCGGAAGTCGTATTTTGTGCTTCATCCAGAATGATAAAGGCATTGTTCAGAGTTCTTCCCCGCATGAAGGCAAGCGGTGCAATCTCGATAATGTCCTGCTCAATCAGGGATTTTGCTTTTTCAATGTCCATCATGTCATAAAGGGCATCGTATAAGGGTCTTAAATATGGATTGATCTTTTGGGCAAGATCGCCGGGAAGGAATCCTAGGGCTTCCCCGGCTTCCACCGCAGGCCGTGTTAAAATAATTTTTTTTGCCTCCCCCTTTGAGAAGGCGGCCATGGCAAGTGCCATGGCAAGATAGGTCTTTCCGGTTCCGGCAGGGCCGATGGAAAAAAGAATATCATTTTTAAGAATAGCCTCGGTATACTTCTGCTGGGCCTGATTTCTTGGGGTGATGGGTTTGTTTTTGACGGTTTTATATACTGTGGTTAGAAAAATATCTTTCAGATGGATATGGGTGTTCTTTTTAATGGTATTGATGGCGGCGTCAAAGTCGGCATCACTAAAACAAAAATTTTTTTCCATGAGCTGATAGAACTGATGAAGCAGTTTTTCCGCCAGGGCTACATTTTGAAAGTCGCCGTTAATGAGAAGTGAATTTCCCCTGGAGTTGATCGTGACGTCAAAGGCTTCGCTGATTTTATCAAGGTTGATGTTTCGATGCCCAAAAAGATCTCTGGTCAGGGCCGGGTTTTGAAATTCCACATTTTTCATGACCTATAGGGTGCATTTTATTTGTTTAAAGGTCAATAAAAATCTTGACTAAAAAACGCTATCATTGTTATTGAGAAAGGGTTTTTCATTAAAAACAGAGGGAATATGAACACTTTTGATATCATCACAATCGTGATTATTGCGTTTTGCCTGATTCGGGGTCTTTTTAAGGGCCTGATTGGCGAACTATCCGGGATTATTGGGGTTGTGGCTGGTTTTTACGGTGCCTATACCTATTATCCCCAGATCACTGCCTATGCAGAAAAATGGATTCAAAACCCGGGGGTCAGAAATTTGACGGCATTTTTTGTTCTATTCTGCCTGATTCTGATCTTTGTGATCCTGATTTCGATTTTGATACGAAAATTTTTAAATCTTGTCTTTTTGGGGTGGGTGGACAGAACCTTTGGCCTTGCTTTCGGAGCAGCCAAGGGACTCTTGATCGTATCCGTCATTTTTATCATGATTACCAATTTTATCCCAAAAGACTCAAATATCATTGTAGGGTCAAAGCTCTCCCCCCATATCGCCAAAATTTCCAAATCCATGACCCTGTTTGTTTCAAAAAATGCCCGGAAAGACTTTGTAAAAAAATTGGAAGGAATCCTGTAATAATTTGGAAACATTAGATAAGCTGTTTGGTATCATCCGAACCTTAAGAAGTGATAAAGGGTGTGCCTGGGATAGAAAACAGACCCCTGAAACCATGTGGAAATGCCTTGTAGAGGAAGTATATGAGCTGGAAGAAGCCATCGTAAAAAAAGATCTCCAACATATTTGTGAAGAGCTTGGAGATGTATTATTTCAACTTTTATTCATTCTTGAGATCTTTCAGGAAAAACAAGAGATTGACTTGTCCGGGGTTGTTGAAACGGTTGCTAAAAAAATGATTCGTCGGCATCCCCATGTGTATGAGGATGCCGTTATTTCGAGTGAAGGTGAGCTGAATCGCCAATGGGAGACCATTAAAGCCCTGGAAAAGGGGGGGAATGGTCCAGAGATGGAATCCGTTCTGGATTCCGTTCCTTCCGGGATGCCGGCGCTTATCCGGGCATTGAAGGTATCTCAATGTGCGGTCAAAGAAGGATTTGATTGGGATAATATGAGTCAGATTCTGGAAACAGTCAAAAGCGAGATAGGGGAATTCGAGGCAGCGTTAAAATATCAGAACAGAAAAGAAGCCGTCATGGAATTCGGGGACATTCTTTTTTCTTTGGTCAATGTGGCAAGAGCGGCCCGGTTTTATCCTGAAACTGCGCTTGCCCTATCAACGGCAAAATTTGAAGGCAGGTTCAGGTTGATGGAAAAAGAATTAAAAGAAAAAAACCTTACCCTTCAAGCTCTTTCAAGAGATGAGAAAGAATTTTTCTGGGATAGGGCAAAACATTCTTATCAAAGATAATCTCCCCTCTGGAATTTCAGATATTCTTTTTGTGCCGTGATGACGGTCTGGGTTGCAATCTTTTTTAAGGCTGCATCGGCATCGGTCAGAAGCTGTGCTTCCTTTAGCAGGCTGCCGGCATTATTATTGATCTCTTCAAGAACCGGGGCAATACTTTTTAAGGAAACCGATGGGTCATATAGTTTTAAAGTATAAGAGTCCATCATCTCCAGAAGCTTGTCGGTTTTTCCGGAAACAATATCGGATGTATTGATAATGTTCAGCTCTTTGGAACCGATTTCCAGCAAGGGATTCGCCTTTGTCCCTTCCATTTCCGGCTCCTGTGCTTTGTCCAGGGCCTTGCTGAGGGCAATCCCAAAGGCATCGGTTTCTCCGGTTTTTAGGGGTCTGACATGGGAGGTCCCAAAACCAGGGGTGATGTCATTAATCGAATTAATATTAGTCATAGCGGTCTCCTTTTAGCTTAAAATAGTTTTAAGCAAAAGATATGCCAATGGAGCCTTTTTGGGGGTGTTTGAAAAAGATCTGTTAAATCACATAGTTGAGTTTTTTTCACAAGACAGTCTGTCAAAGTGGAGAAAAAAATGCCGGGTAAATTTTTTCCATTATCCGAATTGGTCCGTGATAGAACCCACTAATTTTTCAGCAACGGCCTCTGCATTCACATTGTATTGATTGGTTTCAACCTTCTGTTTTATGTCGGCCACATATTTTTTCCTATCCGCAGGCTCGCTTTCCATGGCTTTGGATAATTTCTGCAGAATCTTGGTTTGATCGGAAAAATTAATACTGTCTGTTATTTCATCTGCCGGTTTTTGTGATTTCAGATTCTGATTGGCAGCGTTGCTGATTTGACCGGCATATGCCTGGTTGATGTAGTTGGGAGTGGTATTGGATATTTTCATGATGTGTTTCTCCTTATGACTCCATATTGCTGTCTGCGACCTGCCGTGCCAGTTCGGTCATTCGTCTTACGATAAATTTTGAATCCTCAACAGACAATGTACGAGTGGTTTTTTGATTGTTTTCATCAATCACGGTATAGGTGAATTGATTTCTGTCTTTTGTAAAATTGATCTTTTTTCCCAGCTCTTTTTCAATCTGTGAGGTGATTTTTTCTTCATTCTTTTCTTTAGGCCCTTCAGTGATAATCCGATCCACAATATTGGCAGCGACTTTATCAATGATGGCTTGTCGTTTTCCTTCAGAAGAGATGGTCACGCTGTCGGCAGAACTTGCGTCGGCATTGCCGTACTTGTTTCTGCTCATAATTTTGCCCTGGCTCAATTGTCTTGAGTAAACCTTCAGGACATTTTGTATCTGGTATGAAGGTATCTGCATTTATTTCTCTCCTTAGACACTGTTATCGGTCTAGGAAATTTAAAACTTGAATTTTTTTTTAATCTTCAAAATTACCTCCCGATCCTTTATCGGAAGAGAGTTTTAAAGCATTTTCAATTATTTTTTCTCTGGTCCAGTTTTTTTCGGATTCGATTTTTTCCGCTTTGGGTCCTGGATCATGGGATCGTTTGGTTAAGATATCATTGATGACAATAGGAGCAGTGTCTTTTGCGTTAAAAATGTTTGTCAAAAGGCCAAATACAAAATTTTCAACTCCTTTCACCATTCTTTCTCTGATCTCTTCGGGCTGAGAGAGCAGCTTGCTTTCAAAGGGAAGATTCAGTTTTTTATAATTACCGCCCTTCAGATCTTTTTCTTTGGCATATGACGTCATCTGTTCCCACATGTTTTCTGAAACGCCGGAATCTTTTTGTTTGATGAAATTGCCGTTGTCAAGAATGGCATTTCCATAATCATTGACCTGAAGTCCCCAGGAGATCATCTGTAGGGCTGTGGCAACATTGGCCTTGGTGGTCCGGGTTTTTGAGGCAATGGCACGGAGCCGGTCGGAATTATTACCCGAGGTGCCGTGCTGGGCGCCGGAAACCTTATATTTTTCAATGGCCTTATGGACTCGGGCGGTCAGTTCGACATTGATTCCGGAATCGTCGGTTTCAATGCCATGGGTTGTCCCGTTGTTCAGTGCGATCCAGTTGGGAAAGATATGGTGGGCATTGAGCCCCTGGATAAGAAAAAGCGCTTCTTCCGGTGTGGATAGGCCTGATTTTCCTTTTATTTCACCGACTTCTGTCTCAAGACCGGCCCAGGAGGGAATAAACGGGAATAATTCAATATTGGCCAAAAGATTATGGTCATCCGGCATATGAGAGGCATCAACGGCAATGGAAGTAATCCCGGCATCAAACAAAGACTGAATCTCTGTTTTTGCCGGCCCGATATCCCTGGGGTTTTTCAGGCCGAAATGATCGGCATGGATGGCCACCGGAATGGTGATGCCGAGTTCGTTCATAAACGCATCTGTCTGTCTTGCAATATTCCACAGGCTGACGGCACAATAGGCATCCGTCCCCCCTTCTGATCTTGCAATTTCGATAATGATGGCGGCATTGGCCCTTTGCGCGGCAAGAAGGGCCCCTCTGATGATAAAAGAATTACGCCCGTTGGCGGCAATGGTCATGCAATTGCCTTTTGCCAGCATGGCAAGATCAATATATTTCCCGCTTACAATAAGAGCCTTGGAGTTTGGGAAAAGTTTTTTTACATTGGGGGGGCGACCAAAATCAAGGGCCCGTTCAAAATCTGAAGAGTAAGAAAATGGTTTAGTCATGTCACCCTCCCGGGTTGTTTCAAAATAGAATTTATTTTTGTCTTTTTTTTACATGAAATGATTGGAAAATCAATAGGTATATTGAATAATGAATTTTCATTCATGATCCTCATGGTGAGGATATCTTATGAATTTGCTCTGATTGAAAAACGCTGTTAATTTATAACAATCTGTAAATTAAAGGAATACTATACAATACCCCAATATTGTCTTTTAAGGACTATGGACTTGACATTTGGATGATTCTTTTGTTAGATGATGAACCTTTATTCATTATAACTAAAAGAGGAAATACAAAGATTGCAGAAAAACAAATCGGAAAAATATCAGGTTATATTGAACAGCGCCGGTGCCGTATTCGCCGAATATGGATTCCACAAGGCCACCATCTCTCAGATTGCCGCACAGGCAGGAGTGGCAGACGGCACCTTGTACCTGTATTTTAAAAACAAGGACGATCTTCTCTATCAATACATCAGCTATAAGACAGAGGTTGTATTTGAAAAAATGAGGGCA
>CAZWMY010000050.1:0-25659 GCA_964635025.1 uncultured Desulfobacula sp.
CATTGACGCTGGGAACAACCGATCTTCGAAGGGGCTGATCAGGATCGTCTGCCGAGATAAGACTGAGATAATAGGGTGTAATGCTCAATGGGAGCTGACTATCGCTGTTTACCAGTGTTTCATCGGGTGACAAAGTCAATATTCGGCTTAATTTTTCATAGGTTCTGATCCGATTACTGACCTGCCATTGCCAATCATTCCATTCTTTGTCCGTCACCAAAGGATGGAATTTGCGACGAAATGCTCTTGTTTTGGGACTGGTTTTGGTGTTGTGCCGGCTGAGCTGCAGTTTTGTAGCCGGAATTACAGAGGTGTTTTTTAAAAAAAACGAGCTATAATTGACTGTTGAAGCTGTGTGATGGGGTTTTGGAACAAGCCTGCTACTGGGAGGCTCATCATCTTCCAGTGTGAGCGTTGTTGCCATGGGTGTGCATTGTCCCTCTTGCATTTGTTCTCCTTTTCAAATGTCTTTAATGGGTTGACTTTTTCATTCCAGCTTATAAGACCATTGGCAGCCAAGCCAGGATCTTACGACACGCTTAAGCAAACATCATACCTTGTATAAGATTTCATGTGTTTGTGCTTCATTTTTTTTTATAGGCATTAACCACAAGGGATAGAGCCATTCCAAGGTTTTGAACCCTTTATGTGGATAATGGGTAAACAGAAACTACAAGTCCGATACATAACACAGGCCAAAAAAAATATGGACATAAAATGTCTGAATTCTTAATCCTTTTCAACCTCTTCATTTGACAAGAATATTATTCCCGGGGAAAATTGCTGCATCACCGGAAAGATTGTTCAATTTTTTCAGGGCATCCACACTTATATTATATTTCCTGCTGATACTGAAAAGCGTTTCTCCTTTTTGAACCGTATGAAACATAGCCTCTTTCTTATCCTTTTTTATAATCTTTTTTTCAGGCGCCGCTGCTGAGGTGTCGGGCTTTGCTCCGGATGCATCAGGAGAGGCGGCTTCCGGTTTTGCTGCTAATTGGGCCATATGTTTTTCCATTTTCCCTATTCTTTCAATCATGGATTCCATCTTGACTGAAAATGCAGTTTCAAGCCTTGCGACCCTCTCTTCCAACGGATTAATCCCCGGCTTTTCCTTTGCCGCACCTCCGGCTTCGGGTAAAGCGGCTTTCTCAATGGTCTGAAGCGTATGTTCTATTTTACCTATTCTGTTTTCAAGGTCGCGGGATGATGTTGCGGCAGGATTTTCAGATGCAGACTTGGGTGCGGGGTCGGATGTTCTGAAAAAGAAAAAAAAGATAATCAGCGTCAACAGCAGGGCACCCACAAGAATCATTGTAAATTCATTCTTTTTAAGAAGAGAAGTATCTGCTTTTTTTTCACTTCCCGGGATTTCTGACAATTTCTTTGTATTGGTTTTAATTGCCGGTATTTTTGTTTCAGGGTTTTCTTTTGTTTTCATCACGCCACTCCTTTATTTATCAAATATGACCTTAATATCATCTATGCCTGATTTTTCAACTGATAAACTCATTTTTTTACTTAATTTCATCATTGAACTTGGGTTGAATAGTATGATAGGGTTTGAATAACACGCTTGTTTAACAAGGGAATGGTAAATCTTCATGAAATTTAACAATAAAATTTTTATCCTGTCTTTTTTCATTTTATTTTTTTATTTTTTTAATTCAAGTCTTTTAAGCGAGCCTGCTATTTTTACCAATAAACTGGGTATGCAATTTATTCTTATCCCTGCCGGCAATTTTATCATGGGAAGCCCTGAATCCGAACAAGGCCGCCAATGGAATGAAACTCGGCACACTGTTGTTATTTCAAAAAGCTTTTACATGGGTGAAACCGAGGTCACCCAGGAGCAATGGAAAAAGCTGGTTGGATTTAACCCTTCATCATTTCCGGACCTGGGAAATGACTATCCGGTGGATACGGTTTCCTGGGACCAGTGTATCGAATTCATAAGAGTCTTAAATGAATGGGAAAAAACCGATAAATACCGTCTGCCGACAGAAGCGGAATGGGAATATGCATGCCGGGCGGAATCCATCACTGCTTTTTCAGAAGGACCCATAACCACTTTTTCCTGCAATGAGCCGGAACCTGCCCTTCTCAATATGGCATGGTATTGTTACAATTCAGGAACGCAGAATCCTGCCGGAGATTTTAAACCTCATCCGGTAAAAACAAAATCTCCAAACAAATGGGGCCTTTATGACATGCACGGCAATGTCCAGGAATGGGTGATGGACTCCTGCCAATGGCGCAATCTATTAAAAGGCACCATCGGTGCAGTAACCGATACCTATACAGACAATATAACAGACCCCCTCAATAAAACCGGGGACCACCGCGTCATCAGAGGAGGGGCCTGGCATCAGCCCGGCAAATATCAGCGATCGGCATACCGGGGGTATTACAAGCCTGTGGCAAAAAAAAACAGCCTGGGGTTCAGAATTGTCAGAATGCAGTAGGTGTCCTTAAAAAAAGAACTTTTGATATCTTTTTTCATAACAATCAGGAAAGTCTTTTTTTAATTTTAATAAAATTATCCAGCCTGTGGCGTAACACGACCAGCATCAGCCATTTTTCAAAAAGAAAGGATATTTTTTCTTCCGGATGGGTCTTAATTCGGATATGCTCCAATTTTTTATTCAATCGGGCTATACCTTCCTGAATCTCACCCCCGGCTGTTTGATTATTAAGACACAGATACATTTCAAGAGCGTCCTTGTAATACCCTTGCCGTTCATACAATCTTGCAAGTTCAAGCGTTCCGATATCCTGCTTCATGGTGTATTCCCCTTATTATCCGGTTTGCCCTTAAACACCAATTCATCTTCTTCAATCATATTATGTTCGTGTTTTGCCAGATGTTTAATGTAGTCCATATCTGTTTTCAAGGCATTGACTTCATTTTCAAGTTTCTGATTTTCCAGTTCGACCATGCGGGTTTGATCCAGAACACCCCTTTCTTTCTTCTGGATGGATCTGTAATCGAGAATGCCGTTTTCGGAAAATACAATGAGGCATAAAAGAGCGAGAATAAAACATACAGCCATATAAAATCCGGCCTTCTCAACTGTTGTCATGATGTTTTCTTTTCATTCCCCTTTTTATGAGTTCCAATTCCGGTGTGGACAGTATTTGGTTGACCCCGAGATAAAAAATCATTCCTATGATGATACAGCCTGTAACCCCAATTGCAAAACCAAGCTTTGAAGACAGCAGGGGCAAAACAAAATCCGCTGCCTGTCCGACAAGTAGAAGCATTATAGCAGATACAAAAAAAGATCTGCAAGCAGAAACAATGATCTCTTTTTTCCGGATATCCATCATCCCGGGTATATTGATGAATAAAAAGATAAAACCTGCAATGGCAGATAAGGATACGGAAAGAATAAGCCCTTTCAATCCCATAAAACTCATCAATACCGGGCATAAAACCAAATTCAGACCAATGGTGATCACCCCGGAATAAAAAGGAACAGCAATATGCATAAGAGAATAATAAAGTGTTACAAACAATCTTTGTCCTGTGAATGCCCACAACCCCATGGCCAGATAAAAAAGACAATCTGCCGTCTTTTGAACGGCCAAGGCATCAAACGCCCCATATCCGAATAATATTTTAACAATAGGCCCGCTCAGCGCCATAAGCCCTGCCATGGCCGGAATGGTGATAAAAAACACCAGCCTTACCCCCCGTGAAAACAAGGCGCCGACCTCATCAAGCTGCCCTAAAACAGCTTTTTTTGATATCTCAGGCAATAGAACCGTTGCAACGGAAACGGCAAAAAGTGCAAGGGGAAATTGAACCAGCCTGTCTGCATAATAGACAAACGACACACTGCCTTCATCAAGTCCGGATGTGAAAAATGATGCCACCATGATATTGATCTGATATGATGCGGCCCCGATCATTGAAGGAATCATAATTTTTGCAACTTTTAATACGCTGGAGTGATAAAACCGGAAAAAAGAAATCTTCAGCATCCCAAAACGGATCATTGATGGAATCTGGACAGCCAGCTGAAGAATCCCGCCGACAGTAACGCCTACTGCCAGGCCTATCACAGGAACGCTAAAATACCTTGAGATAAAAAGGGTAAACACGATGACAACCAGATTAAAAATAAGAGGGGCAACAGCAGGAATACCAAAATTTCCAAACGAATTTAACACGCCCATGCAAAGTGCCGTAATAAGGATAAAAAAAACATAGGGCAGCATGATCTTCATTAATATCATTGTCAGTCCATACTGATAGGACTGGTCAATAAAACCGGGAGCAATAATTTTAAGCACAAAAGGAGCAAAGAGGACTCCCATTAAAACAATTAAAATGCCAATGACCGAAAAGAAGAAAAAAAATGAAAACACCATTTCTACTGCTTTGGATTGACCTTCTTTTTCAAATGTTTCTGAAAAAACAGGAATAAAGGATATGCTCAAAATTCCTTCTGAAAAGAGCTTTCGTGCGAGATCAAAAGGGCGAAACGCAACAAAAAAGGCATCACTTTGAGAGGATGCCCCAAAACAAACGGCAATGAGTGAATCCCTAACAACCCCAAGAATCCGGCTTCCAAAGGTTAATACGCTGATCAAGGCGGTCTTTTTCAGTATTCTGCTCACAAGTTTTCCTTGACAATATTCAACAAAATCTATATGTTTTCAATTTTAAAATATGGCTGAATTTACATTTATCACACTTATAAAGGAGTAAGATTACGTTGGCAAACCATAAATCTGCAATAAAACGCGCAAAACAGAGCCAGGGAAGACGACTCAGAAACAGATCCGCTAAAACAACACTTAAAACCCTGGAAAAAAAGCTTCGGGCTGTAAAAGAAGCCGGAGAAAATTCAGATGAAATCCTGAGAAAGACTCAATCTGCGCTTCACAAAGCCGCCAAAAAAGGCATCATTCATTCAAAGACCGCTTCCAGAAAAATTTCCAGGCTGTTCAAGTTTATGAACGCATAAGTCTTTAGGTTTTGCTTTTTTAATTTATTGAAAATTCAAGACAGGATCGACATGTATGATACATGAAAGATCCTGTCTTTGTATCCATGTCAAAAATTGCTTAACATCCTGCTGACAATTCTTTCAGCACTTCTTGTGGCAATTTTTTCCAAAGCCGTCCTTTTGTTGCCTTCGTCTGCAATTGTTTCCTGAGATGTTTTATAGCTTTCGCCTGAGCTTAGATCTGCTGCCGACCATATCACTTCCCCTTCTTTATTCACCATCTTAAGATCCAAGATAGCAAAGACCCCTCTTTCAATAACGGATTCCACAGTTACCCGGGACAAAGGAGAAAATGTAATTGCCTTGATTGTCCCTTCAATAACGGCTGTTGCAGTGGCTTCATCCACGACTTTTGTATCTGTTTTCTGAAGGATCTCTCGGATAAGAGCATTTGTAAATATGACGTCAGCGCCTGTTTCAGCACTTTTATTCTCTAAAACCTTTACTGCCACACGAGTAACATCTTTGTTAATATATCCACCGCCCTCAAACTGGTATCCACAGGCCATAACAAAGAAAAAAAGACAAATCATTACCCATTTATTCATGTGTTTCATATCAGACCACTATATTTACAAGGGTTTGTTTTTTTGTGATGACAATCACCTTTTTGGGTTTTTTATCACCCATATATTTTTTAATTTTATCATCGGAAAGAGCAGCTTCCCTGATGACGGAATCATCGCTTTCAGCTTTAAGCATAAATGTTGACCTGAGTTTTCCGTTAATCTGGACCACAACCGTCATTTCATCAAACTCAAGGGAATCCGCCCTGTATTCCGGCCAGGCGCGCAACAGGATAGAGCCTTTATTGCCGAGTTTTTCAAATATTTCTTCACAAAAATGCGGAATAATCGGTGATAAAAGCAAAAGAATATTTTCAAGGCTGAACAAAAGCACCCGTTTCAGATCTGTATCAGCAGATTCAAGGTTAACGGCGTATATATCATTAACAAGTTCCATGACGGCTGAAATGGCAGTATTAAAATGAAAACTTTTTTCAATATCCAGCGTAACCTTTTTAATGGTCTGGTTTGCCTTGATATAAAGTGCTTTTGCCGAATCCGACCCAAGGTCTGAGGCCGGACCGAAAAAGGGCTCAACCCCTTTTATCTTTTCCATTGAATCCATGGCCAGCCGCCACACCCTGTTGATAAACCGGTTGCTTCCTTCAACCCCGTCTTCGTTCCATTCCAGATCTCTTTCAGGCGGTGCGGCAAACAATGAAAAGAGCCTAGTGACATCAGCCCCGTATTTTTCAAGAAGCTCATTGGGGTCCACAACATTTTTCTTGGACTTGGACATTTTGATCACCCGCCCGATCTCAACATCTTTGCAGCATTTTGTGCAGATGGCCTTGCCGTTATCATTCTTCACTGCTTCTTCAGGAAAAAGATACCCATGTTCCGGACACATCATGGTTTCTTTGCATACCATTCCCTGGGTCAGAAGCCGTGTAAAGGGTTCTTTAAAATCGATCATCCCAAGAGTGTTCAATACCCTCATAAAATACCGGGAGTAAAGAAGATGAAGTACGGCATGCTCAACCCCGCCGATATACTGGTCCACTGGTGCCCAGTATTTTACGGCTTTTGGATCAAACATGCCTTGATCATATTTGGGGGAACAATATCTTAAATAATACCATGACGACTCAACAAAGGTGTCCATGGTGTCCGTATCCCTTTTTGCATCTTTTCTCCTGCATTTTGGGCAGGTGGTTTTTGCAAAATAATCAAGGGTCGGCAAGGGTGATCCGCCTTTTTCAAGTAGGTTTGCCTCTTCAGGAAGCCTTATGGGAAGGTCTTTTTCAGGAACAGGCACTACACCGCAGTCTGGGCAATGAATAACAGGAATCGGTGCACCCCAGTAGCGTTGTCTGGAGATCCCCCAATCTCTCAACCGATAGGAAATGGTCTTTTTTCCCCGGCCTTCTTTTTCCAGCCATAGGGTTATTTTTTCCATGGCAATTTTATTATCTATTCCATTAAACTCGTCCGAGTTCACCAATATTCCATCGCCGGTGAAAGCCTCTGTCATGGTTTTGCCGTCAAGGGCTTCACCCGGCGGTTGAACCACTACCCGGATTTCAAGCCCGTATTTCCGTGCAAAATCGAAATCCCGCTGGTCGCCTGCCGGAACCGACATAATGGCACCGGTTCCATATCCCATGAGAACAAAATTTGCCGTATATATTGGAATTTTTTCTTTGGTTGCAGGGTTGATACAGAAAGCTCCGGTAAAAATGCCTTCTTTTTCATATTTTTCAAGACCCTCAGCCGATCTTTCCTGTCTTGATATCTTCCGGATAAAGGCTGCCACTTCCTTTTCCATCTGCGTCCCTTTGGAAAGGGTTTCAACTAACGGGTGCTCCGGGGCAAGACACATGAAAGTGGCGCCAAAAACCGTATCAGGCCGTGTGGTAAAAACATCAATATCCATATCGTGTTCGTCCACCTTGAATTTGATCTCAGATCCTGTACTTTTTCCGATCCAATTTTTCTGCATGATGGTTACTTTTTCCGGCCATCCCGGCAATTGATCACAGTGGATCAGAAGATCTTCGGCATAATCCGTGATCCTGAAAAACCACTGCCACAATTTTTTTTGCTGAACCGATTGGGAGCACCGCCAGCATTTATCATTTTCCACTTGTTCATTGGCAAGCACGGTCTGGCATTTTTCACACCAATTGACATAGGATTCCTTTCGGTATGCCATGCCTTTTTCCAGCATCTTTAAAAAAAGCAATTGTTCCCATCGATAATATTCCGGTGTACAGGTGGCAATTTCCCGGTCCCAGTCATAGGAAAAGCCCATTTTCTTGAGCTGAGCCCTCATGGTGCGGATATTGTTATAGGTCCAGGCGGCCGGATGGGTATTATTATCAATGGCGGCATTTTCAGCCGGCATACCAAACGCGTCCCAGCCCATGGGATGAAGAACATTAAACCCTTTCATCCGTTTGTAGCGGACCACGACATCTCCGATGGTATAATTGCGCACATGGCCGATATGGATTTTGCCTGAAGGATAAGGAAACATCTCTAAAAGATAGTATTTTTCTTTTGACGGATCTTCCGTGACTTTGAACAATTGATTTTCTTCCCAATATGCCTGCCATTTGGGTTCTACTGATTCGGGATGATACCGTTCCTCCATTATATGAACTCCTTGTGCAACTGTCTTAATGATATTAACAGGGTTTGTTATTTTAAGTTTTCATAGATGCCACAAACAGATGTAAATAGCAAGAAAATCAACAGAATTCCGGCCTTTGATTTTTCTTTTCTTGTATCATGTTTTTATTTTTGTTATCTCACTCTTTATCATGTATAACCGATTCTGTAACTGATTGGGATTTTATGCAAAAAATTAGAAAATTCTCTGAAAACACAAAAATTAATCTTGTGATTGAGAATATTCTGGATGAACTCTGCCCATTCCTTGAAGAGCAGGCAAAGGAGATATCAGAGCTGACCGCCATGGGTAAAGCCCTCGGCGCCGGAAAAGATATAAGCGCTCTTCTGGAAATGATTCTTTCCATTGCAAGACGTTTCTCAAAAGCCGAAGGAGGGACACTGTATCTGGTTGATGAGAAAAAAAAGAAGCTGGATTTTCATGTTTTTCAGAATGATTCCCTTAATATGGATGAAAAATCCGGAACTATTGATATTCAAGGGGTTCCGCTATATCATGAAGATGGTACGCTAAATCTTTCCAATGTATCCTCCTATGTATTTCATACAGGGAGCATCATTAATATTGATGATGTTTACAAGACAACTCCATTCCAATTCGATGGAACCAGAAAATTTGATGATGCCCTTCACTACAGAAGCAAATCCATGGTGGTTATCCCCATGAAAAATCATGAGGATGATATTATCGGGATTCTTCAATTGATCAATTCAAAGGATCCTTCGTCAAAAAAAATCCTTCCTTTCAGCAAAGATGTCCAGGAAAAAGCTGCCGCACTGGCTAATCAGGCCTCGGTCATCTTAACCCAGCAACGGCTCATCATTGAGATGAAAAAATTATTTGAAGCGTTTATTAAAGCCATTGCCGTGTCCATAGATGAAAAATCCAAACATACCGGAGGCCACATCCAACGAGTGACCGAACTCTCCATCATGATTGCACAAAAGATAAATGAGGATGTTACCCTTTTCAATGATATCCATCTTTCCGATGACCAGATGGACGAACTTAGAATCGCTGCCTTAATGCATGATACCGGCAAAATAACCACACCGGATCACATCATAAGCAAATCTTCCCGTCTTGAGACGGTTTTTGACAGAATAGAATTAATCAGGACGAGGTTAGAACTATTTAAAACCAACCTCAAACTTTTGTCAGCAGAAAAAAAGCTGTCATTGTTGGATCAAACAAAAAAACAAAAAGAAATGGCTTGGATTGATTCGATATATGCAAAAAAAATTGAAACCCTGGAAACTGAAATAATGACCCTCTCCGCTATTAATTCAAGCAGAGAGCCTCTATGCCAAGACCTTATCGATCAGCTGGAAGGTATTAATGAAAAAACTTGTGAAGTATCAGGATTGCCTTATCTCACAGAAGATGAGTTTGAAAATTTATGTGTCATAAAAGGAACCTTAACATCCGGGGAAAGAGAAGTGATTAACAATCATGCCCGTTTAACCGAAAAAATATTAAATAAGCTTCCATGGCCCAAAAAACTTTCCAATATTCCCGCCATTGCCGGAGCCCATCATGAAAAACTGGATGGATCAGGATATCCATTGCATCTGCACAGGGAAAATATTAATATCCAGGCAAGGATACTGGCCATTGCCGATATTTTTGAAGCCCTATGCGCCAAGGACAGGCCTTATAAAAAACCCATGCCGTTGAGCAAGACAATATCGGTGCTTCAGCAGATGGGAGAAAACCAGCTGATTGATAAAGATATTGTAAAATTATTCTTTGACTCCGGGTTGCACATTGAATATGCCAAAAAACATCTGTCCTTGGACCAAATCGATCTTTAATGCGGATTTGATTTATTGATCCTTATCTAAGGATATGAATCTGATACCCGCCTGAGTTTTATTGATTCATAAGGAGGCCCTGTATGGCGACATTCCGTGATCTTCGCAAAACCGTCAGAGAAACGCTGGATGACCCGAGACTTGCTGTCATATTGTTTGAAACTGAAAATTCAAGTACCCATCATTTTGCAAATGTTATCAATCTTGGCATTCAAGGGGTTTTGATCGAATCCGACAAAAGCTTTGAAACCGGAATCAAACCAAAGCTCATGATGAAAAATCCGGAACTGAATCAGTGGGATACTTTTTTTTGCAGGGTTGCCTGGGCACAAATTACAGAAAGTGAAAAACAGTATAAAACAGGTCTTGAATTTCTTTTTCCCGTGGACAATGGTGTTGAACCGGAAACAGACAATAATGGGGAAATCACCCCACAGGACATTGAATTTCTTTTAAACACACGGTTACTTAAAACCCTGCCCAAAGACAGGCTCTGCTCCCTGTTGAATTGTTTATCCCGCAAAACTCTTAACCATGGTGCAACATTTGTTTCCCAGGAGAGCCAACCCAATTGCCTTTATATTATCCAAAAAGGATTTTGCAAGATCCGACTCAAAAATGAAAGCGGCTTTTTCCAATCTGCCGAACAAAGAAGAGAAGGAGATATGATTGGAGATATGGCCCTTCTGTCGACAGAACCCCTTATGGCTGATGCGGTTTCAGAATCGGAAATGGTTGTCTGGGAGCTGCCGAAAGCAAAGTTTGATATGGCTTGCACATTACAACCTGTTTTAATTGATTTTTTAACCCGTTTGTTAACCAGCCGGCTTGATCACCCAACAGATTCAGAGATAAAATCTGTCGGTCGCCATATGATTACTCAACTGCTCGGAGAAGGAAGGACTAGTTTTATATATAAGGGCAGGCATAGCTTATTGAATATTCCGGCAGTCATAAAAATGATGAAACATCACTTAACTATAAAAAAGGAGGATTTAAACGCAATAAAAAAAAGAATCAGCCGCATACTCGATCTAAAACACCCCAATATCATTCAAGTTTATGATATTAAAGAGCAATATCGTACATTTTTTATCATCATGGAATATATTGAGGGTGACACGTTGGAGTCTTTTTTTGAAAAAAAAATCCCTCTTTCATCAGATACTGTGATGTTTTTTCTAGCTCAAATCTGCTCTGCTCTTGCCCATGCCCATGATCAAAAAATAATCCATAAAAACCTGACCCCTTCCAATATTTTTATTTCAAATAACCGGCACATAACAGTGTCAGATTTCGGGCTTTCAGCTCCGGTTCCGGAAGAGGGTTTCACAGAGGACCGAAATATTTATTATATGGCACCGGAACAAATCAGGGGCGGAAAAATCGATCTTAGATCAGACATATACAGCCTGGGTGTTCTGACCTATGAAATGTTGACGGGTCAACCCCTTTTTTCCGGAGAAAATCATCGCTCCATCGGCATTGGGACGAATGCGACCAGGAGAGTTAACCCTCCTCCTGTCAGAATGCCGGATATCCCGGAATTCCTAAAGGATTTTATTCAAAAAGCCTCTTCAAAATTACCCGACCAAAGATATGGCTCAATTCATGAAATCATTGCCATATTATCCAATGAAAGCGAAGTGTTTAAGGATGCCGTTAACCTGAAAGAGGAAATGCAACAGGAGGTTTCCAGCCTGCTCATCTCTCATAAAAAAAATCAGCGTCAAGACCTGTTCAGGCTCCTTGACGAATTCAGCCGTAAAGCAATGGATTTGGGGTTAGAGGTTAATATAACGGGGAAAATCCAGGTCCATGAAAAAGACAGACATTGAGTCTTAGGAAAGATTATCACAATAAATATTCTGCAATGAGTTTTATTAAGCTTTGGGAATATTCATATTGACCCAAGTGGGTATAAATGCTATAGAAAATAGTTTTTATGCAATACTTGGTCGGCAGGTATTGCATTGTTATTAATCCTTGCTCCGGATTATGGCCGGGGCTTTATATCCGTAAGGAGAGAAAATGAGGAAATACGAAACGGTTTTTATTTCTGACCCTGATATACAGGATCAAACACGTACAGATCTGTTTGATAAAGTCAGAAACATTATTGCAAAAGGAAATGGCTATTTAATCGATTTCGATGATTGGGGAAGCAAAAAACTATCCTATGAAATCAAGAAAAAACTGCGTGGTCATTATGTCTGTGCCACCTATGGCGGATCAGGAGAGCTTGTAAAGGAGCTCGAAAGAAATTTGCGCCTGAGTGATGATGTCATGAAGTTCATGACCATCCTTCTTTCTGATCATGTAACGTTGGAACAACTTGAAAAAGAAGCTGAAGAAGCAAAAAACAAACCCAAAAAGTCGGATGAAACAGATGAAATATCTGAAAAAGCAGTCGGCTTAGTGGAGGATGATGCTTCCGGTGAAGAGGACGACGATACTGAAACTGAAGAAGAAATAGACTAGTTAAAATCAGGAGAACATAGCCATGTACAACAATAGTAGTAGCAGCAACAACGGCACCAGCAGAAAACCCCAAAAAGGTGCGGGGAAGAATAAATTTTATCAAAGACGTAAAATTTGCAGATTCTGTGTGGATAAAGAGCTTGATATTGATTATAAAAATCCCAAAGCACTCCGATTATTCATTACGGAACGCGGAAAAATTATTCCTAGAAGAATCACAGGAACATGTGCCAAGCATCAACGCGAGCTTACGGTTGCCATCAAGCAGTCCCGCATGTTAGCACTGCTTCCCTTTGTCGGCAAACCCATGTATTAACAGAGACCCACCCTGAGGAAAAATGCAGATGACGGGCACGCAAATAAAATCGACAATAATCAAGGATGTTTTGATTGGTATCCTTTTATATGTTTTGATTTTTGCGGGCATGTACGCCATACCACTGACAGGGGTCACAACCTGGCTATTCCTTCCTCTGCCGGTATTGTTTTACAGATTAAAAACCGGCAGAAACGGCGGAATCATTATCATGCTGACAAGCCTTGCAATACTCATGCTGGTCACCCGTAACATTTCTATAATCATGTTTTATTTTGGTTCCCTTTTGATGACGGGGTTTGTGCTTGGTGAATGCATTGAAAACCATTTTTCAATTGGAAAAATCATGCTTTTCACCTGTCTTGTTGTATTTGGCTTCTGTTTTTTGGGTGTCTTTATCTATTCAGCCATCCAGGGACAGGAAATTCAAGATCTCGTATCCGGTTATATTGCAAACTATCATGCCCTGTCAGGTGAGTTTTTTTCTGAATTAGAACGCCTTTACCCTGAAATGAACCTTGACCGTCAGATGTTTGAAAAGGAAAATTCAGCCATTCTTATGGCTGCTCCTGGCATTTTTATCAATTCATACCTGACAATGCTGTGGCTCAATATCCTTTTAATGAAAAAAATTTTATTTAAAAAAGGGATCGTTGTAAAAACCATTGAAAATTTAAACCGCTGGAAGGCACCTGACCATCTTGCATTCGGTTTGATTGCCTTGGCTGTCTTAGTTTTCTTTACCTCAGGGGTATTAAAATTTATTGCCGTAAACTTATTGATCATTTTATTGTTTGTTTATTTTTTTCAGGGAATTGCTGTTGTATCATTTTTTTTTCAAAAAAAGAGGACTCCCTTTGCCATCAGATTTTTTTTTTATTTGATGATTGCAATCCTTCCTCAGTTTCTGCTCCTTATCATCGGATGCGGATTATTCGATACCTGGATAAATTTTAGAAAACTTGATACAGCACCATCATAAGAATAAAAGTCATCCCAATGATATAAAATCTTAAAGATGTACTTTTTTGGAGGTTTAAATGAGAGTAATATTAAAAGAAACCATTGACACACTTGGAATTGCCGGTACGGAATGCAACGTATCCGAAGGTTATGGCCGCAACTATCTTCTTCCCCAGGGAAAAGCCATTATTGCAACCCCCCAAAACCGAACCGTCATGGCGCAGGCAAAAGCCAAGCTTGAGCTTCAGATTGCCAAAGAACGAAAAATTGCCGAGGAACTGGCTGAAAAAGTCAAGAATATCGTCATTACCATTAAGGCAAAAGTTCATGAGGACACCCTTCTTTATGGATCGGTAACGACCCATGATATTAAAGAGGCACTCAATAATAACAATGTCGAAGTGGAACGCCGATCTATACTTCTGGCGGAACCCATCAAGGAAATTGGCGAGTATAAAGTCGCCATCCGTCTTTACAAGGATGTCGAACCGGAGATTACGGTTAAAGTTATTCCTGAAGAAAATCAGGAAAATTAAAGATTTAAAAATACATCCGGGAAGGTATTGTGTTATCTTCCCGGATATGTTTTTTATTATTTTATGGCGGTAAAAAAAACAAAAATATCAGAAGATCTGCTTCTCAATAAAACCCCACCTCAGGACATAGATGCGGAACAATCCATTTTAAGCGCCATTTTTATCAACAATGACAGTCTTCATGATATCATCTCCATCCTGTCCCCCGAAGACTTCTATAAAGGTTCTCATCAGAAAATCTTCCAGGCCGTTCTTGATCTTGCTCACAAAGGAGAACCTGCGGACCTGATTACTGTCGTCAACCGGTTGAAAGAAAAAGATGAGCTTGAAACCATTGGTGGGGCCTCTTATCTTGCAGCGATTTCCGATGCTGCTCCCGTGGCGGTAAATGCAGTTCATTATGCCAATATCATCAAAGGCAAATCCTCCCTCCGACAATTGATCAGCGCCTCTTCCGGCATTATTGAAAAATGCATGAAAGATCAGGGCGATTTCGAAGATATCATTGATTTTGCAGAATCCTCTATTTTCAATATCTCTTCCAAAAAAACCGATCGCAGTTTTAAAACCCTGGGAGAACTTATTAACCTGAATATTGACAAGCTCGAAGACCAACAGGGAAAAGAAGGCGGGCTTTCAGGACTTTCTACCGGTTATGCAAGGCTCAATAAAATTACATCCGGATTGCAGAAATCCGATTTAATCATTCTGGCGGCAAGGCCCAGCATGGGAAAAACCGCCTTTGCCCTGAATATAGCCCGGAACGTGGCACTCTATGAACGCAAACCCGTAGCTGTCTTCTCCCTTGAAATGTCCAATGAGCAACTTTCCATGAGACTTCTGACATCTGAAGCCCGGATAGATTCCAACAGACTTAGAACCGGGTTTATCAGCCAGGAAGATTGGCAGAATGCAACGGATGCGGCAGGCGTCTTAAATGAGCTTCCGATCTTTATTGATGATACCCCCAATATAACGGCCATGGAAATCCGAGCAAAATCAAGAAAGCTTTTTCAGAAACACAATGAGCTCGGCTTAATTGTTGTGGACTATCTCCAGCTTATGAAACCGCCATTCAGGACAGAGCGAAGAGATCTTGAAATTGCGGAAATCTCAAGATCACTAAAAGCTCTGGCAAAAGAATTGAACGTTCCCATTATTGCTCTGTCCCAGCTAAACCGAATGCTTGAACAGCGCTCGGATAAACGGCCCATGCTGTCGGATCTTCGAGAGTCGGGCGCTTTGGAACAGGACGCAGATATTGTAGCCTTTATTTACCGGGATGAGGTTTATAATAAGGAACCGGACAACCCTAAAAAAGGCATGGCTGAAATCATTGTGGCAAAAAACAGGAACGGCGCTACAGGCATGGCCCTGATGCATTTTTTGGGTCAATATACGCGGTTTGAAGAACTCTCGCCTGATTCTTTTCAGGACCTTTAATGAAAAAACAATTGTTTGGTAACACAGAAGGCCTTCGAAATACTCAGATCAAACTCATAGAAAATCTGTACCAGCATCAAACGCTACCGGAATATCTTGTTGATCCTGAGCTGGTACGGGATCTTGTCGGTCTTTCCCATGAAACAAGGCGGCAGATAGGACTCCTGATTGACAGGAACGGAAAGGTTATTCATGTCATTGTGGGTGATTCCCAGGGCATTGTCATTCCGGTGATCTCTGATTACATGGCCCATCCGGGGAAATTAAAAGGCCTTCGGCTGATTCATACCCATCTAAAAGACGAGCCCCTGACAAGGGATGATCTCACCGATCTTGCGCTTTTACGCCTGGATTATATGGCAGCAATATGTATCGGACCGGAAGGGGAGCCCGGGCACCTTTATTCAGCACACATTCTCCCGGATGAAAATTTCGAGCCCTACAAAGTCCTTTCGCCTGTTACCATTGAAGATTTAAAGATCAATTGCCTTGACCGGATTCTGGCGCTTGAATCTGAATTAACCCGGATAAATTCTTTATACAGGCCTGAAACCGGCAAGGAAAATGCCTTTTTAATCAATGCCGTGACTTTTGATCAAAAAGATGCCGCAGCTTCCTTGGATGAACTCAAAGAACTCTGCAAGACCAGTCACATCCATGTCATCGGAACGGTCATTCAGAAACGAAGGCTTATCGATCCAAAATATGTAGTGGGCAAAGGGAAATTGTCCGACATAGTGATCCAGGCCATTCAAAAACATGCCACCCTTCTGATTTTTGACAGGGAATTATCTTCTTCACAAATTCGTTCCATAACTGATTTTGTTGAAATGAAGGTCATTGATCGGACTCAACTGATTCTGGATATCTTTGCAAACCAGGCAAAATCAAGAGAAGGCAGGTTCCAGGTAGAACTCGCCCAGCTGGAATATATCCTTCCCAGATTGGTTACCAAAAATACTGCCATGTCCAGATTGACCGGCGGAATCGGAGGCAGGGGACCGGGTGAAACAAAGCTTGAGATCAACCGCAGGCGTGTCAGAGAGAAAATAGATCGGCTTAAAAGCGAGATTACAAAAATAAGAAAGCAGCGGCGACAGCAAAAATCCATGAGAAACAAAAAAGGATTGCCGGTTATTTCCATTGTGGGCTATACCAATGCGGGAAAATCCACCTTACTCAATACACTGACCCAAAGCAGCATCATTGCAGCCAACCGTCTTTTCGCAACCCTTGACCCTTCAAGCAGACGGCTAAGATTTCCAAAAGATGTTGAAGTTATTATCACGGATACGGTCGGTTTTATTCAAAACCTGCCCAAAGACCTGATGGAAGCCTTTCATGCGACCCTGGATGAACTGATGGATGCCGATGTGATCCTTCATGTCATTGACATCAGCAACCCGCGATATAAACAACAAAAAGAGACGGTTGAAAAGATCCTAAAGGATTTAAAGCTCAATACCATTCCAACTCTTCTGGTCTTTAACAAAACCGATCGGATTGAGCTTGATAATTTTGATGATCAATGGCTTTTGACGCAAGGCATAGCCATATCCGCAATACAAAAACAAACCTTAAAACCCCTTGTTGACAAGCTGGAATCAATGATCACCCTTATAAAATAAAATAGGGGTTGACCAATGGTTTTTTTTAACTTAAATAAGGACCAAATCAACCTATTTATGGAATGAATATGGAAATTAAAAAACTAGAGCAGATTATCATCAAGACTTCGACTAAAAAGGACTCCATAGACATACCGGACTGTTTCGGCGAGTTTAACAAAAAAAACAAACTTTGTGCAAAATATTGTTCAATATCCATTCGATGCTGTATCATGCGAAGCAGGAATCCAAAAATTGATATTCTGGAAAAGCTTTTGATACACAACCATTATGCGATAAAAATGAATTGATCTTTTTTTTAAACTTCCGAATCTAAAAATCAAAAAAATAAAGAAGAAGCACTAATCAAATATCTTGCCCGGATTTAATATGTTCAGGGGATCAAACACTTTTTTGATTCCCTTCATCAATTGGATCTGAACATCCCCGATTTCAAGAGGCAGAAATCTTTTTTTTGTGATCCCCACCCCATGTTCTCCGGTTATGGTGCCGCCCAGACGCAAGGTTTCCTTAAACAGTTCTTCAACCGCTTTTTCTGCCTTTTCAACCTGTTTCTTATCTGATTTATCATACATGATATTACAATGGATATTTCCATCCCCTGCATGTCCGAAACTCACCACTTTCAGCCTGGAGGTCTTTTGTATTCTTTGTGTTGCTTCAACCATTTCCGGTATTTTATTGATGGGAACAACAATATCCTCATTGATTTTATTGGCCGCAATTTTATATAAAATCGGGGATAGGGCTTTTCGGGCCTCCCAAAGGGTTAGCGCCTCAGCTGATGTTTTTGCAGTCATCACATCCAGGGCATCATAGGACATACAAAACTCTTTGATTTTCCTTGAATCTTTTTCAACCGTATCACAATCGCCATCCAGTTCAACAATCAGAAGGGCCTTGATATTTTCCGCCAATTTAAAACTCAAATGCTCCCGGATAAGATAAAGGCATTCTTCATCAAGATATTCAATACATCTAGGGGTAATGGCATTTTTCATGATACCGGATACGGTTTTGGCCGCTTTTGCCATGCTGTCAAAGAAGATGGCCATGGTTTTTACTTCTGCAGGCTTTGGCAAAAGTTTTAATGTAATTTCCGTTACCACAGCTAGTGTTCCCTCGGATCCAACAATCAAGCGTGTCAAATCATATCCGGCAACCCCCTTTGCCGTTGAGACACCGGTTTGGATCATCTCCCCTGAAGGCAGAACAGCTCTTAACCCCAGAACATAATCGCGCGTGACCCCATATTTGACTGCCCGGGGCCCCCCGGCACATTCACCGATATTCCCGCCAATCGTGCAAACGGACGAGCTTGATGGATCAGGAGGATAAAACAGGGCTTTTTCCTCAACTGCTTTATGAATATCAGAAACGATCACTCCCGGCTGAACCCGGATAATAAAATTATCTTCGTCAATATCGATTATTTTGTTCATCCGGGTGAAGACCATTACAAGGCCTCCTTTGAAAGGCACAGATCCGCCCGTCATTCCGGAACCGGTTCCGCGGGGCACAACGATCAATTTTTCCTTTGAGGCCAATTGTAATATTTTTGAAATTTCTGCTTCCGAGCCAGGAAAAACAACGGCATCCGGCAGATAGGAAATTCCTGTTGCATCATAAGAATAGCAGAGCAGTTCTTCCTTTTCTTTTGTAACGTAAGGTTTTCCTGATATTTTTTGAAGCTCTCTGAAAACAGATCCGGAAAATCCCATTTATAGTTTTCCTGTTTCGATTTTTTTGGAAAGATAGTTTATCTGTTCAAAAAGAATGCTTTTTTGTTTTATCTCTTTTTCAATGGCATTAATGGCATAAATAGCAGTTGCATGGTACCTGTTAAAACCGGCACCGATGGTTTTAATAGGTTGATCCGTATATTTCCTGGAAAGAAAAATCGCTATCTGCCTGGGCTTTACAATTCTCTTATGCCTTGAAGCGGATACAATTTCTTTTTCCGATATGGAAAATTCATCACATATCAATTTTTTAATGGACTCTATGGTAATTCGTTTTTTTAAATTGATGATATTTGCCAGAACACTTTTTGCAAGTTCAATGTCAATATCATACCCCATAAGCTGTCCCTTTGCAGCAACACCGAAGAGACCGCTTTCAAGCTGCCTGACATTGTCACTCAATTCCTGGGCAATATATTCCGTCACCTCTTTTGGGATAGCATATCCAAACGCTTTTGATTTCTTTTTTAAAATTCTGATTCGGGTTTCATAGTCCGGTGCGGATATTTCCGTTACAAGTCCAAGGGTAAGGCGTGATTTTAACTGATCGTTGAGTTTGGGTATATCATCCGGAAGCTCACAACCGGACAATATAATTTTCTTATCGGCTTCAAAAAGATAATCCAGCGTGATGGCAAGTTCTTTCTGTGTGGCATCCTTCCCGGCTAAAAAATGGATATCCTCAAGAATAAGAACATCACATTTTTTTCTATACCTTTCTTTAAATTGATCGATTGTGTTTGTTTTAATAGAATGGATCATTTCATTGGTGAAATCTTCCGCCGTCACATAATAAACACTTTTGGACTGACAGTGGGTAATAATATGATGTCCGACCGCCTGTGACAGATGGCTTTTTCCAAGACCTGTTTTTGCAAGAAGATATAGGGTGTTTGAACCATTCCGGCTTCCATGAGCAAGGGAGAGAGATGCAGAATATGCAAAATCGGAATTATTCCCTACAACAAAATCATCAAATGTAAATCCTTTTTTAAACAGCCGGCCATTATTGAATCTCACATTGAGCCCAGGCAGGTGCATCTGTCTCGGAGTTTTTGATTTTAAAGCCATTCCAGGATAAGACCCTGATTTTTTAACATTTTTTCTTAGATTGCCTTTATCGTTGGAAGCAATTTTAAATTCAATTTGAATATTATGATGACCCAATTTTGAAAACTCTTCTATAAATATGGGCAGATAATTGTCTTTTAAGCGCTTGACCGAATATAAATTCGGGCTGGACAATTTGATATGGTCCCCATCATGATCGAGGAATTCAACCGGGTCAATCCACATTCTATAACTATGATCCGGCAGCGTTTTTTTAATTTGATCTTTTACTTCTTCCCAGAACAGTTCTAATTCTTTCAAAGAAAACCTCATTCTTCCAATTGCAAATTGAAACGCTGGTTAATAAAGCAAAATTATTTAATTTTCACGGAAAACAACTGATAATCAAAAAGTATTGCTTTTTTTATTTAAATCTCCGCCATCGGTCAAACCTGATCTTAAGTGTTGCCAAAATATGGAATCTACGATTGGCATAATTTTTTATCAATCTGATTTAATTGAGTTTTATTTGTGAAACAGACAATTTTTTAGCGATTCCAACAACTTCGGCAACTGCTTATTTTTCCAGGGTTTTTTAAAATAATTCAGTAGATTCCCATTTCCAGAAAAAAAAAATTACTTTAATTTCTTACGATTTTCTTTTAATTTCTTTAAATTTAATAATAATTATCGGTTTTATTTAATCTGAATTTAATAATAGTTTCACAATTTGATAACACAATTTGTATTTACTCTTTTCCCCCTCAATAGTATATTGCTCATAATTTTTATATTCTCTAACCTTGGTGACAAGCAACACACATGAGACAAAAATCTTCTCTGCCGGTTATCGGTATTACCATGGGTGACCCGGCCGGAATCGGACCTGAGATCAGTATAAAAACCTTAAATGATCCTCTCATCCATACCATTTGCCGGCCGCTGATCATAGGAAATTCAGATATCATAAAAAAAGCGTTAAGCCTTCTTTCTTTTAATCATCAGGTTCATATTATAGACGACCCTGAACAGGGACATTTCAAATTCAAAACAATAGATATCATCGATGCCTCTCTGATGAATATTAAAAACTTCAACCCCTCAACGCCCGGCATTGAAACAGGCGCTGCCATGCAGGAATTTATTGTCAGAGGGATTGATCTTGCATTGAAGCATAAAATAGACGGGCTTGTTACCTGCCCCATTACAAAAACGGCATTAAAGCTTGCCGGCTCAGATTTCCATGGGCATACGGAATTGCTGGCCCATAGGACCGGCACAAAAGACTATGCCATGATGCTGGCCGGTAAAACCCTCAAGGTTGTTCTTGTGACCATACATATTCCTTTGGCACAAGTTTCGAAAAATCTGAGTATGGAAGGGATTATCAAAAAAACCAGATTAACCCAGACCTCTTTAAAAAACCGTTTTAATATCAAGGAGCCGAGAATTGCCGTTGCCGGATTGAACCCACACTCCGGTGAGGCCTCCATGTTTGGGCATGAAGAAGAAGACATCATCCTTCCTGCAATCGAATTTTTAAAAAAGGACGGGCTCAATGTTCAAGGCCCTTTACCGCCGGATACGGTTTTTTACCATGCGGTCCAGGGACGCTATGATGCCGTGGTCTGCATGTATCACGATCAGGGGCTGATCCCCTTCAAACTCATTCATTTTAAAGACGGCGTGAACACAACCTTAGGGCTTCCCATCATCAGGACTTCGGTGGATCACGGCACGGCATATGATATTGCCTGGAAAGGGATTGCCGACCCTACAAGCCTCATGGAGGCGGTAAAAATGGCTGCATTTCAAGCTGAAAATAAAAAGACCGCTAAATGAATCCTGATAAAATCATTATCCAAGGCGCCCGGGAACATAATCTTAAGAATATCAATGTTGAGATCCCCAGAAACAGCCTAACCGTTATTACAGGGCTTTCCGGATCAGGCAAATCCACTCTGGCATTTGATACGTTATTTGCAGAAGGCCGGCGAAGATATGTGGAATCCCTTTCCACCTATGCTAGACAATTTTTAGGGCAGATGGATAAACCTGATGTGGATACCATCATCGGATTGAGCCCGGCCATCTCCATCGAACAGAAATCAGCCGGTCACAATCCCCGGTCCACTGTCGGCACCGTCACCGAAATATATGATTATCTCAGGCTATTGTTTGCAAGAATCGGAAAACCCTATTGTTATCAATGCGGCCTTCCGATTTCCTCCATGTCCATCGACCTAATTACCGACAGGGTAATGAGTCTTGAAGAAAATTCAAAAATTATGATTTTATCCCCTTTGATCACAGGCCAAAAAGGGTCCCATGAAAAACTGTTTTTAAAAATTAAAAAAGACGGCTTTGCCAGGGTAAGGGTTGATAAAAAAATTTATCTGATTGAAGATCTTCCAACGCTTGAAAAAAATAAAAAACACACCATTGATGCTATAGTTGACCGGCTCGTGATAAAACAGGGAATCGAAAAACGTCTCTCAGATTCCCTGGAGCTTGCCTTATCCTTATCTGAGGGGCGAGCGATCATTCTTGACCTGACTCAAAAAACCGAAATCCTTTTCAGCGAATCAACCTCTTGTCTTCATTGCAGCATCAGCTACCCTGAATTTACACCCGCCTCTTTTTCATTTAATTCTCCTCAAGGGGCCTGCCCCAAATGTGATGGCCTTGGCACAGTAACGGAATTTGATCCGGGTCTGATTATTCCTGACAAATCCCTTTCATTGCGGCAAGGTGCCATTCTTCCCTGGGAAAACCGGGATTCGGTCCAGTTTATGGAATTTCTTGATGCCCTGGTCATCCATTATAAGGAAAATATTTACAAACCCTTTCATGAACTTTCACCCCAATTTCAAGAAGTTCTGTTGTTTGGCTCAGGAAAAGAGGAGATATCTTTTTATACCGAGAGAATGGATAAAAAAATTGTCTATAAAAAACCCTTTGAAGGGATTATCCCCATTCTGAAAAGACGTTATATAGAAACAGAATCTATTTCCATGAGAGAAGAAATCAAAAAATTCATGAATTTTAAGACCTGCTCTTCATGTAATGGAACAAGACTCAATAAAGCTTCGGCATCGGTCAGGGTTGGAGACAGAACTATTTTTGAAATCACTTCTCTTTCCATACAACACGCTTTCCAGTTTCTGTCCTCCCTTGAACTGAAAGATATGGACCTTTTGATAGCCGAAGGGATTCTAAAGGAATTAAAAGAACGGTTAGGTTTTTTACAGAATGTCGGTCTTGATTATCTCACCCTTGATCGCTCTGCTGCCACACTCTCTGGCGGAGAAAGTCAGAGAATCCGGCTTGCAACCCAAATCGGTTCCAAACTGACCGGCGTCCTCTATGTTCTTGATGAGCCCAGCATTGGCCTTCATCAGAAAGATAATGCAAGATTATTGACTACTCTGATGAATCTTCGAAATCTTGGGAATACCGTATTGGTTGTTGAACATGATGAAGAGACCATTTTGTCTGCCGACCACGTGATTGACATGGGTCCCGGTGCCGGAATTAACGGGGGTGAAATCACATTTTCAGGATCTCCAGACGCACTCATACAAAGTGCAACCTCTTTAACCGGGTTATATCTTTCGGGGGGAAAACGCATCCATGTCCCCGAAAAAAGAAGAAAAGGCACAGGCAAATTTCTTACCCTTTGTGATGCCTATTCCAATAATTTGAAACATATCGATGTTTCTTTCCCCCTTGGCTGCTTTATTTGCGTCACCGGTGTTTCCGGTTCAGGAAAGTCAACCCTTGTGCTTTCCACGCTTTATCAGATTCTATCCAACCGGATTAACCGATCAAGAAAGCCTGTAGGGTTTCATAAAGAAATAAAGGGGCTTGAACATCTGGACAGGGTTGTCCATATAGATCAGTCCCCCATCGGCAAAACACCAAGAAGCAATCCCGGCACCTATACTCAGGTTTTCAATCATATCAGGGATCTTTTTTCTCAAACAAGAGAATCAAAAGCAATGGGGTACGGCCCGGGTCGATTCAGTTTCAACGTCAAAGGCGGTCGGTGTGAGGCCTGTTCCGGGGATGGGATTATAAAAATCGAAATGCATTTTTTGCCGGATGTTTATGTAATGTGTGACGTCTGCAAAGGAAAACGGTATAACAGGGAAACTCTGGATATTACATACAAAGGAAAAAATATTGCAGAGATTCTGGACATGACCATTCATCAGGCCCTGCATTTTTTTGAAAATATATCATTTATCAGCACCAAACTCTATACAATGGCGGAAGTAGGGTTGGGTTATATGAAACTAGGACAATCGGCAACAACCTTATCCGGTGGAGAAGCTCAAAGAATAAAATTATCAAGAGAACTGTCGAAAAAAGGGACTGGAAAAACCATCTATATCCTTGATGAACCCACAACCGGGCTTCATTTCGATGATATCAACAAATTATTATCCGTCCTCAATAAACTCGTGGATTCAAACAATACAGTGGTTGTCATTGAACATAATCTTGATGTGATCAAATGTGCCGATTATATAATTGACCTTGGGCCGGAAGGCGGAGAAAAGGGAGGTGAAATTGTTGTCCTCGGGACTCCTGAAGAAATATCGGAGAACAGAAGATCTTATACCGGCTATTATTTGAAAAAAGCCTTAAATAAATATCATTAAATAAATATCATCAGATAAAAAACTGACCGTGTTGAAAATATCGTTCATCCTTTTCATTCAAGAATACAGACATCTGAATCACAGGGGCAGGCCCCGTCAACTTCACAGGCAAAAGCAATCTTTGATGCCTGATCGAAAATCTTATCCTGAATGGGTTTAAATGAGAAGGATGACCAGTTTTTGATGATCATCTCCTTGTTCGGAATATTTTTAAAACCGGTAGCTATTATTTTTCCTGAGTCACCATCCATTATTTCCGCATCCTCGCCATTGGTAATTATCACAAATGGAATTTGATAAGGTCTGATTAATCTTGACAAAGCTAAGGTTGACAACCGTCGGGTAACGAGGGAACCGGGCGCATATTTAATTAATGCAACTATTTTTTCTTGATGGCTGATTAAAAAATCAATTTTAACCCTGGCTTTCTTTCCACCTGTCAATATTTCAATATTTATGTTGGCTAAAACATCATTTTTAACAAATTTATTTTCAAGAACAAGCATTCTCACTATTTTTTGCCTATATCGCTCATCATGGGTATCGGATATTACAAGGCCTGATAAAAAATCTTTTAATTCACCAAGAACAAGGTGGTGTGGATTAGCGTTTGGTTTCATTTTATCAATGCGCTCCTTTTTTTTATCCTTTTATAACACTCAAATATAATTATCTTTTGATAAAAAAAAAGCATACATTGATAAAACGTAAAACGCCTTGACCGAAGGTAAATTCGATCAGGGCGTTTTAAGAGGATAATCCGGCAGCGATCTACTCTCCCACACAGTCACCCATGCAGT
>CAZWMY010000051.1:0-24718 GCA_964635025.1 uncultured Desulfobacula sp.
TTTCCCAGAGAGGCGCAAGGCCCAGGGCAACGGTCACCATTTTTTCAATTTTTTAATCGGCAAGATTTTTGACAAGACGTCTTGGCAGCTCGATTCCGCATCCTTTCATCATGGTGCGGAATTCTTTTACCCCTTCCGGATAAAATTCATCCAGATAATCAAAAGTGATGCAGCAGCCAATGCCGTGATGGGTGCCAAGGACGTAGGACAGCCCGTAGGAAAGGGCATGACAGGCTCCCACCTGGGAATAGGCAATGCTCATGCCGCCGAAAAAAGAGGCCATCATGAGCTTATCCGCACTGTCCGGATGGCCATTCAAAAAAACTTCCCGGCAGAGATCCAGGGATTTTTCTCCATAAGCTTTGGAGAATTCATTGAGATAGGTCCCTTCAAGGGATTCAATGCAGTGGATATAGCAGTCCATGCCTGTGTAAAAATGCTGGTCACGGGGAACTCCTGCTGTGAGTTCCGGGTCCAGCACCACCTGATCAAACACGGTGTAATCGGAATTGAGGCCCAGTTTTTTCTCCGGTCCGGTCAGTACCGCGGTTCGGGAAACTTCGGCCCCGGTGCCGGAAAGGGTGGGCACCGCCATGTGATAGACCGCCGGGTTTTTGATCAGGTCCCATCCCTGGTAAAGGGTTGAAGACCCCTCATTGGTTAGCATGAGCGATACGGCTTTGGCCAGATCCATGCTGCTGCCGCCGCCGATGCCGATGACGGCGGAGGGAAGAGACGGCAAAAAGGCCTTGACCCTCAGGGTCAGGGCATCCACATAGCTTGTCTTGGGCTCATCATCCACATTGACCCAAAGGAGCATATCCTTTCCATGAACCGGAATCCTTTTTTCCAGGGCTTTTCCTTTGAACACGTCATCCACCACAAAGACCACCCATGAATCCTTTGTGGTCCGCTGTTTTTCAATAATTTCATCCAGCTGGGCAAAGCAGCCCCTGCCAAATATGATATTGGGAACGAGTTTGAAATTTCGAAACATTCTTATCCTTATTTTTATTCTTTAAATGATTTTATGATGGCGCTGATCCTGTTTTCAATATCCTGTTTTGTCCATGAGAGCATGATTTGCATGGAAAGTGTCCGTTTCATGATATTGTCGGATTCTTCCAGGACAAGGAATTTATAGTCGGGAAGATTGCTGCAAAGTTCGAAGGGAAGTTTTGCACCCCGTTTCATTTCCTTTAAATGATGCCATTTTTTATAATAATGCCAGTTGTTGTCATACCAGAAGACAGCGCCGGCCCCATTGGCGCTAAGGGCTTTGGCAACCTGTCTTGCCCGGTCTTCCGTGGGAAGGAAAAAACTTAAAAAGGTGGCGGAATCTCCTTTTGCATCAGGGATATACCTAAAAGAGACATCCGGCAGGTCAGCCATGGCATCTTTGATGGCATATTTGTTTTCTCTCTGGAGTTTCAGGATCTGATCCAGTTTTCGAAGCTGGGCAAGACCCACGGCCGCATTCAGTTCACTGATCCTGAAATTGGTGCCGATAATGGGATGGTCATCCGCTCCCCGGTCGGCTCCGCCCAGATGGTCATGGCCATGATCGGCAAACTGGTCAGCCTTTTCATAAACTGTTTTGTCATCCGTGATAATGCCGCCGCCTTCACCGCAGGTCACGGTTTTGACCGAGTCAAAGGAAAAACAGCCGGCAAGGCCAAAGGTGCCGATGGTTTTCCCCTGATAGGTGGCGCCCAGGGACTGGCAGGCATCTTCCAGAAGGATCAGCCCGTTTTTCTGGCAAATGGTTTTTATTTCATCTATCCTGGCCATGGACCCGCACATGTGAACCGGCACCACCGCCTTGGTTCTCGGGGTAATCACCGCTTCAATGCGGTCAGGGTTGAGGCAGAGTGTTTCATCAATGTCACAGAAGACCGGGATGGCGCCTGCCGTGAGAACCGCTTCAAATGTGGCCACAAAGGTAAAGGGCGGGACAATGACCTCGTCTCCGGCCCCAATGCCGCAGGCGGCAAGGGCCGTCGAAAGGGCTGCGGTTCCGCTGGAGCACAGGTGGCTGTATTTGCTGCCGGTGATGCTGCAAAGCGTCTTTTCAAATTCAAGGGCTTTGAACTGCCCGTTTCTTGCCTTTTCAAATCCGTACCGGAACAGAACACCGGTTCCAAGAACATCGGCCACTTCTTTTTTTTCCTCATCCCCAAATATCTCAAACCCAGGCATGGTTACCTCCTTAAAGGATCACAGCAGGTTAACGGCTTTTTTTGCTTTTCAAACCCATTTTTTCAAACCAAGAATAAGTATCACAATAAACCATAAGGTTTCAAGGGATCAAAAGAAGAAATTACAGGGCAGAATTTTCTGATTTCCAAATCAATTGACTTTAGGCAGGTCAACAGTTATATTTTTTTAAAAAAAGGGCATGGAATGTGAGATAAAGGATAAAAAAGCGGTTATGGAAGAAAAACAAAAAAAGACAGACACATACGAAGGATTTGAGCAAGGCCCCATTCGTCCGCCCAGCGAGGCCCATAGCCTTCTCATCCGGCTGACGCGCAACTGCCCCTGGAATCATTGTACTTTTTGCCGGGTATACAAAAAAAGAAAATTCTCGCTCAGATCGGTTGAAAATATCATCAAAGACATTGATTTGATCCATGGATATATTGAAAGAATACGGCAGATCATAAAACCCGGGGGTGAAATGGACAATGAAGTCATCAACACCCTTTATAACAGTTTTCCTGAAAAAGACCGGGTTGCCTTTAACGCTGCCATGGGCTGGTATGCAACAGGGATGAAATCGGTTTTTCTCCAGGATGCCAATTCCCTGATCATGAAGCCGGACGATCTGGTGAAAGTTCTTTCCCATCTCAAAGAATGCTTTCCATATATTGAACGAGTCACTTCCTATGCCAGAAGCCATACCATAGCCCGCATCCGGCCGGAAGACCTGAAAAGGATTGCCAAAGCCGGATTGAACCGGATTCATATCGGCATGGAATCGGGTTCTGACAAGGTATTGGAAAAAATCAGGAAAGGGACGACCAAGGCTGTTCATATCAAGGCAGGACTCAATGTCAAACAGGCCGGGATGGAATTGTCGGAATATGTCATGCCCGGGCTTGGCGGCATTGAGTATTCCATTGAGCATGCCATGGAAACCGCCTCGGCCCTGAACAGCATCAATCCTGATTTTATACGCCTTAGAACTCTTGCCGTGACCGATGGAACCGATTTGTCGGCAGAGGCTGCCCGGGGGGAATTTGAAAAACCCACGGATGTCATGATGGCCAAGGAAATCCGGCTCTTTCTGGAAAGCCTTGACGGGATCACCTCCTATGTGAAAAGTGACCATATCCTGAATCTTTTTGAAACCATCAACGGTAAGCTGCCGGAAGATAAAGAAAAAATGATCGGCATCATCGACCGGTTCTTCGAGTTGAGCCCGGAAGACCGGATTCTCTACCAGATCGGCCGTAGAATGGGGTTTTTCAGGGGGCCCGAGGATATGCAGGACAGTCCCCATCTGGAGCGGGTAAGACAGGCCTGCCGCTATTACGGCGTTACCCCCGTAAATGTGGATTCCGTCATTGATGAGCTGATGAAGCGCTTTGTCTGATCATCACTCCATCTATATTCACATCCCGTTTTGCCTCAGGAAATGCGTGTATTGTGATTTTTATTCTGAAACCCATCTTTCCCTGATTCCTGATTATTTAAAAGCCCTTGAAACGGAGATCACCCTTAAAGCCGAATCTGATATTGTCATTGATACGATCTATCTGGGCGGCGGAACGCCCTCTGTTCTGGATGTGAAACAAATCGAAGGTATCCTTCAAGCCGTCCGGGCCCGGTTCCAGGTGTCGCCGGAGGCTGAAATCACCGTTGAAATCAATCCTGGCACAGTGGATGCACACTATTTTTCCGGGTTGAAAGCAATGGGTGTCAACCGGCTCAGCATCGGTGTTCAGTCCTTTAATGATGACAAGCTTAAATTTCTTCATCGCATCCATACGGCGGATGAGGCATGCCGGGCCATTGACCATGCCCAAATGGCAGGGTTTGAAAATATCAGTCTTGATCTCATCTATGGCGTGCCCGGAGAAACCAGAGGCTCCTGGATCAGGGATTTAAAAAAGGCCATGGAGAAAAAGCCTTCCCATATTTCCGCCTATATGCTCACCCTGGAGCCGGGCACCCCTCTTTTCGGCCAGATGAAAAATGGCGTTTTTTCACCAAACGGCAATGAGCTAATGTCTTCCCTGTTCAAAACGACATCCCGGTATTTAACCCAGGCAGGGTTTAAGCATTACGAGATTTCAAATTTTGCAAAAGAACATGCATGGCGTTCAAGGCACAATTCCAGATACTGGGATCTATCACCTTATCTGGGTTTCGGGGCGGCCGCCCATTCCTATGACGGAGATTTCAGATCCTGGAATTACAAAAATATTGAAAAATATATCGCTGATCTGTCTTCAAGCCGGCTGCCCGTCGAAGACCATGAGACCCTGACCCTGAAACAGAAAATGACGGAATATATCATGTTAAGGCTTCGCACCCTTGAAGGCATTGATCTAAATGAGTTTCAGGAACGATTTCAATTGCCGTTTGAGGATAAATTCAAAGATATCCTGGGCCGGATTTCGGCCGAAGGCCTGGGGGTCATTGAAAACAACCGGTTTTCTCTTAACCTGGAAGGCCGGACATACCTGAACGGCATTGTGGAAACCTTTGCTGCGGAAGTTCCTTAGGTTTTACGCCGTAATTGCCTTGTATCTCCCACCCGTATGGTCAGGTTGGTGGAATCAAAATATTCAATCAGAGGAATGATATATTTTCTCGACACCCCGATCATGTCTTTAAAATCCGGGGTGGAGATGGATTCTTTTTCCTTTAGAAATGAAATCAGTTTTTGCTCCAGTTTTCCGATTTCCCCGGCATCAAAATAAAGATCATCCTTGGTTTTGACAATGGATTTTTCATCCATGAGCATATGAAGCACATCATTGGCGGTTTTTTTATCCAGGTTCAGATCCTCGCACACGGTCCTGAAAAACGGCGGGGTCAGGCCTGAAGTCTGGTAGATTTTTTTGATTTTTTCTTTCACCGCCTGCTGATCCACCTTTAGCTCCACCTCGTGCCCTGAAAGCTTGATGATGTTTTTATCAATGACAATCAGGTTTTCCTTGGTAAGCTTTGCAAACAGAAGATTAAAGAATTTGGCATCATCTATAAACTGGAATTTGGATTTCAGCTCCTGGGTGGGCATGCCTTCCTTTAATGGGTTTTCAGCATGATAGGCTTCCAGTTTTTTTAAGAGCCGCTCTTTAAACGCATCAAAAAATTCACCGCTGATATAGATCTGTTTGTCTTTATCCGTCAGGATGACCTCTTGTCTGGCCAGCATTTTCTGTAAAGCTGCCAAAAGTTTTTTATCCGGGATATTGGTCATGACCCGAAGTTCTGTAAAAGACAGGCCCTCATGTTCCCGCAAGGACAGAAAATAGGAAATGGTCTGTTCAGGATCATCCAGAAGCAGGGATTCAAGACCCTGGATCACGGTCTTGTCCAGAAGCTTGTGTTTCCGGGAGGCCGGGTTCAGGATGGCGCCGCCGCCAATGGTTTTGACAGGAGAATAGCTCCGGATGACATACCGGTCATCCTTGATGCAGCATACCGGGGATTCAAGACGGAACTGGACGCAGGCCTCTTCTCCGGGCAGGAGTTCTTCCCGGTCCAGAAGGATCAGATACCCCAGGATTTCGCTGGTGCCATAATGAAACCTTACCCTTGTCCTGTTTTTGGCAGGTTTTCCATTGCTTTTGAGATAATGAAAATGGGCATCCACCATATAGCTTTCAATAAGGGTGTCGGGCGTGGAAAGCACATCTCCCCGGTTGACGGAGTCCTTGTCCAGACCCTGGAAATTGATGGCGGTCCTTGTGCCGGGGCCTGCGGTTTCAACGCCGGAACTGTGAACCTGGATGCCCCTGACCTTTGATATAATCCTTCTGGGGTAGACCATGATATCATCCCCCACATGGATATTTCCTGATGCAAGAGTTCCGGTGATGACGGTTCCAAATCCTTTCATGGAAAAGGCGCGGTCCACGGGAAGCCGGAAAATGGAAGAAAATTTGCGCTCAGGAAGGTTTTCGCAGATAGTTTCAAGAGTTTTGACAAAAACATCAAGGCCTGCATTGGTAACCGAAGAAACCGGAACAATGGGTTTTCCTTCAAGAAAGGTGCCTTTTACAAATTCCTGGATATCATCCAGGGCAAGCTCCAAAAGGTCTTCATCCACCATGTCGATTTTGGTCAGGGCAATCATGCCGTCCCGGATTCCCATGAGATTGCAGATTTCCATATGCTCCCGGGTCTGGGGCATGACCCCTTCGTCCGCTGCAATGACCATGGTCACCACATCAATGCCGCTGGACCCGGCCACCATATTCTTTACAAATTTCTCATGGCCCGGCATATCCACAATGCCGACCCGCTGGCCATTGGGAAGATCCAGAAAGGCAAAGCCAAGTTCAATGGTAATGCCTCTTTCCTTTTCTTCCTTGAGCCGGTCGGTTTCAATCCCTGTCAAGGCCCGGACTAGGCTCGTTTTCCCATGATCAATATGGCCCGCAGTCCCTAAAATAATATTTTTTTCCATGGTCTTATTTCTTCTTTCTGAAAAATTTCAAGCCATAAGCCAGCGCCACAAACATCAGTCCTGCAGCTACCCCATGGAAAATTCCCCATTCCGGCCGGAAAACCCGGATCAGGATAATACCGAACACAAGACCCAGGATCAGTCTGACAACAAATATTAAAAAAGCATTCATTAATATTCCCTTTAAAGACATTGGTATTGCCATGGATAATAGTCAAACACGCCTTTAAGGTCAATGTAAAACTGAAGGGCCTTTCAAACCCATGGAAATAAAACTATTGAAAAAAACCCCTGGTTCTGATAATTAGGTGAAGCTTTTTTTGCGGTGGGCGTAGCTCAGTTGGTAGAGCACCAGGTTGTGGCCCTGGTGGCCGAGGGTTCAATCCCCTTCGCTCACCCCATTTTAAAGCAGGAAACCCGGCACTCAAACCCTTTGAGCTTCGGGTTTTTTGATTTCGGTTGAAAGTCTTACCACACTCAAGAAAGGGGATGTTTAAAATGACCATAGCCAAAAGATTTTTTATCCTGTTTGCCTTTATCTGTATCTTCAACTCACCTTATCCTGCCTTTTCAAAAGATCTTGAAAACGGACTCTATGCCAGAATCGATACCACCAAAGGAGAGATCCTGGCGGTTCTTTATTATCAAAAGACTCCCCTCACGGTTATCAATTTTGCCGGTCTTGCCGAAGGAAAAATTGCAGCAAACCGAGGGCCGTTAAAAAAATTCTATGACGGCATCGTGTTCCACCGGGTCATCAAGGATTTTATGATCCAGGGCGGAGACCCTACAGGAACAGGTACAGGCGGGCCCGGATACAAATTTCCGGATGAATTTGCCCCGGAATTAAAGCATGATTCAGCCGGGATTCTTTCCATGGCCAATTCAGGCCCGGGCACCAACGGCAGCCAGTTTTTCATCACCCATAAGGCCACCCCCTGGCTGGACGGGAAACACACGGTTTTCGGCAAGGTGTTGGAAGGTCAGGCCGTGGTTAATAAAATCGAACAAGGGGATAAAATCAATACCATCAGCATTATCCGGGTCGGAGAGAATGCAAAGAATTTTAAAACGGATCAGGAAAGTTTTGATGCAGCTCTTAAAAAATTGAAACCTTCTTTTTAAAGCAGCGGCATCATGTGCATGGATTGCATGATCTGTTCCTGGCGCATTCTGATGTACTCAGACGGATTTTTGACCGACCATTTGTGAGGATTGGGCAGAATGGCCGTCATCAGGGCGGCCTCTTCTCGGGTAAGGGTTTTGGCACTCTTTAAAAAATATTTCCGGGCAGCGGCTTCCGCACCCGTCACCCCGGTTCCCCAGTCAACGGTGTTGAGATACATTTCAAGAATCCGGTGCTTATTCCAGAAAAGTTCAATCAAAGCGGTATAATAAATTTCAGCCAGTTTTCTGAAAGCACTCCGGCTCGACAGAAGAAAAACACTTCTCGCGGTCTGCATGCTGATGGTGCTGGCGCCTCTTAATTTTTTTTCTTTGATAAACCCATTGTAGGCTTTTTCTATTTCATTGAGATCAAATCCGTTGTGGGACAAGAATCTCTGATCTTCCGAGGCGATCACCGCCCTTCTCAAATGCGGTGAAATCTGTTCAATCCGTTTCCATTGATAGACCGGGTGCTTTTCAGGCTGATTTTTGATGACGGATTCGGCCCATGCCCATGCCACGTTGGGCGTGATGGGCGGATTGATAAACCTGAGGGCCGCCACCTGGACAAGGGTAAAACAAAACAGAAAGACCAGGGCCTTCATTATCCTGAGAGGCCATTTGTATTTTTTTTGGTTTTCCATTTTCCTTTTGGGGTTCTACTTTTATTGCCGGTCATTGTCAATTGCAAACCAGGGCTTATTATAGGAAAAAGGATCAAGGCCAAAACTCGATAAACGACGGCCGGTCCGAATCTCAAAAAGAGGTGCAAAAATGTCCCAGATATTTAAAATGACCGAAGACAAAACAAAAGAGGTCTTGAATATAGATATTGATGACTCAGGGTTTGATTTTTTGAAGGCCAAACAGATGGCCAAGGAAAAAGCCTTTGAGAAATGTGCAAACCCCATGATCCTGTCCTGGAAAAACGGGAAAACCGGGGAATTCTACCCCAATTATGAATGCGGGGTGCCGGACAAACCCTTCTGGATCAGGTATGCCGAAGGAAGGGGAGCCAACCTGACCGTTGATTTTAACAAGGGCCAATATGTGTTCATGATCCTCAAGATATGAAACTCATTGCGAAACAGGTTTCATTGTGGTATTGAATAGCCACTTCATGGCCCTGCGCGCCCGTAGCTCAGCTGGATAGAGCGTCGGACTTCGAATCCGTAGGCCGGGGGTTCGAATCCCTCCGGGCGCGCCATTGGCAATAACCCTTAATCGAGGTTAGTCAACTCTTAACCCGGCAATTTTAACCAGTCCCCGGTGATATCCGGCAGGGAACAATGATTCTAATTCATCTATTTCGATCCCATTAATCTGACAGGTTTCATATATGGTTGGAACTGCCTGATGCTGCTGATAATAATCACGAAGGAAATGAATCAGTTTCCACTGCCCTTCTTTGAGTTCCCCTTGATTTTTTATTTCCCGCGCCCGATGCGCTGCATAATGCTTATCCCATTCCGAGGAATCGATTAAAAATCCATCCACATCAATTCGATATGATTTTTTAGTTTCAGCCCCATTTGTAAACCGGTCCCGGTTGACCGGCAAGGGGGTCTCTTTACCCATATAATCAATATAGCGCGTCCGATAGCTGACTCCGGCCAATTTACAGGCACCGCGCAGATAACCTGTCGGAAATAATTCTTTTAGTTCTCGTAAATGTAACCTGTTGGTTTTGCAGGTTTTATACACAAGGGGGGTTTCATGATTTTCTTTAAAATAATTACGGATAAAATAAATAACTTCCCAATGTTTATCCGTAAGTTCATTTTCCATACCTATTTTCGAAGCCATGCCCATGGCAAAATCTTCATCCCATGTTTCACAATCCATTAAAAAATTGTGTTCATCCACCACATAAGATTTTTCTTTATATGTAAATTGAGCCATTTTTTCCTCCTGTTATTCAGTTGTTTGTAAAGAATAGAATCATCAATCCAGAGCCTCGGTAAGTTCCATGGTCACATAGACTTCAGAATCATCATAATCAAGCTCGGCAGTCGGATATCGGTTTAAAAATACTTTTTCCATATTTTTGTTGGTGCTCAGCATGGTTGCTGAAAATTTTTTAAACCCGTTTTCCAGGGCAATTTTTTCAAGCACCTGCAAAAGGTGTCCGCAAACCCCATGTCCCTGGAAATCCTCTCTTACCACAAAACCGACTTCAACCGTGGTCTCATTCATCCTTGCATAGGACCCGATGGCCATGATTTCCTTATGCCCGCCCCGCTGCACAAGGCCGATGATGGCGATATTGTTGTGGTATTCAATGTCGGCCCATTGTTTATTTACCTGTTCATGGGAAATAAATTCGCTGAAAAACCTTTGGTACAGGGTTTCTTTTTTCAGGGAATAGAGAAAATTTCGGGAGGCCAGCTCATCCGAAGGCAGGATGGGCCGAAAATGGATCACTTTGCCGTTTGCAAGGGTCATGGTGCTTTTATAGTTTTCAAGAAACATCAGATCCCCTTTGGCAGGGGGAAGCTGGCCGATAAAAATATAATGATGCTTTCTGGCAATTTTGATCAGGTTTTCCCTGAACCTGGGGTGGGCGATCTGGGCAATTTCAATGACCCTTTGGTAAATGCTTTTTCCCTGGAGTTCGGCAATGCCGTATTCGGTTACGATAAAATGAATGTCCCCGCGGGTGGTGGCAACCCCTGAACCTTCGCTGAAAGAAGAAACAATCCGGGATATCTTGCCGTTATTGGCTGTGGACGGAAGGGCAATAATGGAAAACCCGTTTTTGGACATGGCGGTTCCCCGCAGAAAATCCACCTGGTTGCCGATTCCGCTGTAAAAATGGTAGCCGATGGAATCAGCCGACACCTGTCCTGTAAAATCCACTTCCAGGGCAGAACTGATGGACACCATATTGTCGTTCTTTGCAATTACGGTCGGGTCGTTTACAAATTCAGATCCCCTGAAATCAAAGGCTGGATTGTTGTCAATATAGTCGTAAATTTTTCTTGTTCCCATGCACATGGAGGTGACCGTCCGGTCGGGCAAAAGGCTCTTTTTACTGTTGGTGATCACCCCTTTTTCAAAAAGCGGCAAAAAATCGTCGGTGATCAGCTGGGTATGGAGCCCGAGGTCTTTTTTGTTATCCAGATATTTCAGAATTGTAAACGGCAGATTTCCAAACCCGATCTGAATGGTGGCGCCATCCTGAATCAATTGGGAAACATAATGCCCGATCCTCTGGGAGACCTCATTTTCCTCTGCGTCCAATTGCCAATCCACCAGGGGTTCGTCATAAAAGACGAGATAATCGATCCGGTCGATATGCACAAAGCTGTCTCCCAGGGTTCGCGGCATCCGGGGATTGACCTGGGCAATGACGAGTTTGGCATGCTCAATGCCGGAGCGGGTGACATCCACGGAAACACCAAGGCTGCAATACCCAAGCCGGTCCGGCGGGCTGACCTGGACCAGGGCCACATCCAGACCGATCCTGTGGCTGGCGAACAGGCCCGGGATTTGGGACAGATAGGCCGGGATATAATCCAGTTTGCCTTCAAAGGCAGCTTTGCGAAGGGGCCGGTTGATAAAAAAAAGCTTGAGGGAAAACCGTCTTAAAAAGGATTCGTCATCCATATAATCGGCCAGGGTGATGGAGAGCATCTGATAAATGATCATATTCTTTTTGCTCTGGTCATTGATCATGGACCGGATCAGATATTGAGGTTCGCCGCATCCCGTGCCGATGAAGACCCGGCTTCCGTTTTCGATCATGGAGACGGCAGCTTCGGCACTAACCCATTTATCTCCGTCAAAGGTTTCCAACCGGGACTGATGGAAGCTGTTATTTAAATTTTTTTCCATGGAGCTTACCTGCCGATCACATAGCGATAGGGGTCAACCTCTTGTCTTAAGATGCGCAGTTCATCCTCCATTGGCGGCGGCGTCTCTTTGATATCAGATGCATAAAGCAGTTCAAACCCGCAGTTGTCCTGAACATCGGTTACGCTGTAACCCGGATTGACGGCGATGATCCGCATGCGTTTGCTGGTCGGTTCAAAATCCATGACCGCCATATGGGTAATAATCCTGTGGGGACCGCTGCCGGGCGGAAGACCTGATTTCTCCCTGGAGTTTCCGCCCGTGAGCCAGCCGGGGGTGGTCAGAAAATCGAGTTTTTCCACAAACCTTCGTTTATCCTGGAGGGTCATGACCATCATGCGCCAGCAAAAAGATGCAAAATCATTAGCACCCCCGCTGCCGGGCAGCCGAACCTTTGGTTTTTGATGATCAGGGCCGATAATGGTGGAATTCAGGTTCCCATATTGATCGATCTGGGCGCCGCCCAAAAAGGTATAATCCACAAGACCCCTTGAACAGGCCTCCATGATATCCCCCATGCTGCCGGCCATGGCTGCTTTAAAAAATGTCCGGGAGTCACCGACGGATATGGGCATTTCAGGAAGTTTCGGAAGCATTCCGCCTGCCTCAAAAATTATGACCAGGTCAGGCGCTGATGTTTTTTGTGCCAGCATGGCTGCCGCGCATGGGGCTCCTGTTCCCACCCCGACGGTGGCACCGTTTTCAAGAGCTCTTGCAGCAATGCATATCATCATTTCCATATCTGTGTAGTTTTTCACGATCAGGCCTCCTTATGTAAAAGCAGTTCTTTTGCCCGGAGTTCACGCATTTTTTTTGGCCCGCCGTTTCGGGCAATGTATTCATCATGGTCTTTGCATTCAAATATATTGCGGTTTAAAAAGGCTTTGAATTTTTCAGGGTCTTTTTCATTCGTCATCCACTCCTTTAAATGGTCCTCGTCTGAAAAATACTCATAGGCCATGGTTCCGGGATAAGCCCCGAACGGCACTTCGCAAACGGCATCCACAAGAATGTAGGGGATGCGGGTGGATGAGGGGTCACGGGTGATCTCATCGTTTCTGATCAATCTTTCGGTTGTGATGATCAATCTTTTGCAGGCGCTTGCCAGCTCCAGATCGGCCACGGCAATCCCTCTGAATCTTGAATTCCCGAACACATCGGCCTCATGGACATGGATGATGGCCACATCCGGATAAAGGGCCGGCATGAGCACGAGTTTTTTTCCGGTATAGGGGCATTTGGCGATTTTTGCGGCGCTGTATTTAAATGTATCCGTGCCCATGATATTGCGAACCGGGAGATAGGGCACTCCCATGGCCGCAGCTTTCAGCCTTATGGAAAGGCTGTAATTGGTCCATTCCGTCACCTTGACCTTTCCGGATTCAACATAGCTGCGGGAGCAAGGGGAAAGTCCCCGCGCCTCAAGACCTACGACATAGGCCACATCCAGCCGGTCGTATACCTCTCCCGCACTCAGGACTTCCATGTCATGGGTTGCCGTATGCCCGGCAAACCCCATATTTTTTCTTTTCTGCCGGACAATTTCATGACAGGCTGCGATGGGGGTCCGGTTGGCCCCGAATCCGCCGATGGCAAGGTAGTCTCCGTCATGAACAAATTTTGCAACGGCATCTTTAAGATCCATCACCTTATTCTGCATCTTGCGATTTTTTGTCCGAAAGAACTCCCGGGCCTTGTCCGGATCAGGATCCGTGAATAGTGTGCCTATTCCTTGATCTACAGTATTCAAAATGATCCTCCTTACAAATCATGGGTTAAAAAATTCACTCTGCAATTTTTATTAAACTCTTATCCATAACCCATAGCAATCCATGTGCCAGAATGAATTTTGGCTTAACTATGCTTATTTTTGGGGAATTTATTTGGAGACGGTGACGGTTTTCAGGGTATGGAATGGAATTATTTTGCAATTCGTTAAATTAACTGACAGGGCTTAAAATATTTTATGTTTTCCTTGACAAGCGGCGAATTCCTGTCCTACTGATAGGACATCATAAAACCTAAAGGCCCGCCGGGGCAAGGAGGAAGATATGAATACAGATACTGTAAAATCACCAAAAGAACCTGATTATGTAGTGATTGAGAGCGGCAAAACCACTCTCAAAGACCTTTACACCAAGGAAGACTGGATGGCGATATGGATGGGATTTTTACTTCTCATCATTGGGCTTTTCATTTTTTTGCCCAACCCGCCCGCCAATCTGAAAGAAGATTTATCCAAGTACAACACCGCCTTAAAAGAAGAGGCTGCCAAGGCACCGTTCAAAACCATTGAATGGCATAACGCCTCGTCGGCCAAACGCGGTATCCGGGCAACCAACCAGGATTATGCCAAAACCATTGCCAATTTTCTGGCCGCTCCCAGTGACTGGAAAGACAATCCCCTGGATGCACTGTACCGGAGCAAGGAAACCGCCGATGCCATGAACGCATTGGGCAAAGATGCCTTTGAAAAAGCCAAAACCGCTGAAGCTGCATCCCTGGAAAAAGCAAAAATGGCCCAGGCGGCCGCATCAGAAGCATCCTTCAAGGATACAGCTTTAAATGAAACAGCCGACAAGGAGATCAAGGCCTGGCAGGATGCAAAAGCAAAGACATCCAAAGCCAAAGCCAAGGCATCGGAAAAACCGTTCAACCGGGTGCCTTATCTGATAGGGCTCTGCATCATCCTGGGGGCTTTTTTCGGGATTGGCAAAGCCATCATGGGCCAATCCTTTATCAAATTTTTCATTGGATTTTTTGTTGTTTTCTTTGTCGCCGTACTGGCTTACATGGCTGAGACCCAGGCACTCATGAAATACTGGGGGTTTGGTTTCCCGTTATGGGCCATTGTTTTCGGTCTTCTCATCAGCAACACCATCGGAACACCCAAATGGGTTCAGCCGGCTGTTGCCACTGAGTTTTTTATCAAGACCGGTCTGGTTCTTCTGGGTGCCGAGATTCTTTTCAACAAGATCCTGGCCATTGGCAAGCCCGGTATCTTTGTCGCCTGGGTGTGCACACCCATCACCCTTATCCTGACTTACTGGGTTGGCCAAAGATTTATCAAAATGCCGTCTAAGACCCTGAACATTACCATTTCCGCCGACATGTCGGTGTGCGGTGTATCAGCCGCCATTGCCACGGCTGCCGCCTGTAAAGCCAAAAAAGAAGAATTGACCCTTGCCATCGGTCTTTCCATGGTGTTTACCGCTATCTGCATGGTGGGGCAGCCGGCCTTTGCAAAGCTGGTCGGGTTGCCTGAAATCCTGGCAGGCGCATGGATGGGCAGCACCATTGACTCAACCGGCGCTGTTGCCGCTGCCGGAGCGTTTTATGGAGAAAAGGCGCTCTATGTTGCCGCCACCATCAAGATGATCCAGAATGTTCTCATCGGCGTCACTGCCTTTGGCGTTGCCGTTTACTGGTGCGCCAGGGTGGAATGCAAGGAAGGACAGACCGTAAGCTGGTGGGAAATCTGGTATCGGTTCCCGAAATTTGTTGTCGGGTTCATCATTGCTTCCATCTTGTTTTCCATCCTGGATCAAAACGTGGGCAAGGATTTGAGCACGATCATGATCGATCACGGCGTATTGCGCGGTTTCACCCGCATTGCGAGGGAATGGTTCTTTGCACTGGCCTTTACATCCATCGGGCTTGAAACCAATTTCAAGGAATTCAAACCCTATTTCAAGGGTGGAAAGCCCATCACCCTGTATGTGTTCGGCCAGACCTTCCAGCTTATCCTGACCTTGATCGTGGGGTATATCATGTTCTATATGGTATTCCCGGAAGTTACGGCCGCAATCTGATCCATGCATGAAAAAAAAATTGAAACACAATGTCCGGCCTGCGGTGACACTCTCCCGCAGGCCGGGTTTTATCCTGTCCTGAAATTATTGATCGGAATTGCATTGATCCTGACCTTTATTTTTGGAGTCGGCTCCCTGGCCCAGTTGATCCCTGGCGCATCACACATGGCAAAGGTCATCGACGAGCGAAATCTAAGGGCCACCGCCATTTATTATACGGATTTTGAAGAGCCTGCCGAAGGCTCGGAATCCATCCGCGACAGCCTTGATTACAGGCCGGACTTTAAACCGTGACCCAAGAAAATTTAATACGGAAAAAGGACATCATTCTCAGGCACGAGCTGGCCTTTGCCAATGAGATCGGCGCTGTATTGTTCGAAAAGCCCAAGGTCAGCTACTGGATGATTTTTATCCCGATTCTTTTTCTTTATTTTATTTTCAGAATGCTGAAATTTAAGAATGACCGCATCAAATTCAGTGAAGAATTCATGTCTGCACGGCGTGAAGCCATGAAAGCCGCCTTTGATGCATCCGCAACGGGCGGCTCCTTGGATATGAACACGGCAACCCCATATGAAAAACTTCCTAAGCCGCTTCAAGAACCCTATGCATCATGGATCAAAACCCTTTCCTCTTTTTATCTCAATCTGCTGGCCGCAGACGGCGAGGACTTTGACTCTCTGGTCAAGAGCGCTTACCGCAACAAAAGCAGCTACGAGGAAGCACTGGAAAAATTGAACCATGCAGAGAAAGAGTTTTATATGGCTCTTAAGCCTTTGATGACCGGGGTCGAAGGCACAGCCGCCATCATAGCCAAAATAGAATCTGAGTCCGGGCGGTTGCGCGCAGAGTCGGTGATCCGCATTTTCAGTTGAATATCATATAACGTGACCGAAGCCATATTTGCAGGAGAATAGGCAGCATGCTCCGGTGGATGGAAAAAATCCTGGATAAAATCGGCAGCCCTGAGCTTGACTGGGTTCAGGTTGAGGTCACAAGCCAATGCAATGCCGCCTGCATCTATTGCCCTCAGCCCCTTATCAGCCATAAACAGCACATGCCTTTTACGCTTTTTAAACACCTTTTGCCGTATATCGGGTATACGGATCTTGTTTATCTCCAGGGCTGGGGCGAACCGCTCCTGAATCCGGATCTTTTTTCCATGATCCTGGCCTGCAAGGCAAAAGGCAAACGCGTGGGGTTCACCACCAACGGCATGTTGCTAAGCGATGAGACAATCCGCAGGATTATCGGTCTTGGAACCGATATCATCAGCGTGAGCCTTGCCGGCACAACTCCGGCAACCCATAACCGGATACGAAAAGGAACGGATCTCATAAAGATTATGAATAATCTGGAACTGATGCAAAAGATCAAAAAAGAAAAAAACGCCCAACACCCTGCGATCCATTTTGCCTATCTCATGCTGGCTTCAAACCTTGATGAACTTCAGGAAGTGACCGGGCTTGCAAAAAGGCTGGGCGTTAAACAGATTGTATGCAGCAACCTGTCATTGATTCTGAATGAAACCCTCCGGCCGGAAGCGCTTTTTAACCGGGAGGAAGAACAATCGCATTTTACCGGCATACTGGATGCCGTGGCTGCAGAAGCGAAAATAGAAAACCTGGCGTTTGCCTTCAGCAGCCCTATATTACAGAAACAAACCGCATATTGCAGCGAAAACATAGGCCGGGCATGCGTTGTCAGTGTCACAGGAGAAGCCGGGCCCTGTGTTTTTACCTCACCCACACTGTCACAGGGTGGCGGACAAGCCAGGCACACCCCCCTGGCCCATATGTTTCAGAACAGCATGGAACCCTGCCATCCCCTGTCTTTTGGCAATATTGCCCGTGAAAGCCTGACCCGGATCTGGAATAAAAAAGAGTATCAGGAGTTCAGAAATTTTCATGATTCCGGTATCACACAAAACGGTCCTGTTCCACAGCTATTGCCGCCGGCATGCACAAGCTGTCATAAGAAAGACGCATAGCCCGAAATTCCAATCTCTTGGAATATTGATGTTTCATTCACTTATGATGGTTTTGACTTTTGCCAGCACATCACTCATAATTTCTTTTGGTGCCTTTTCGGCAAATTGCAGCCCTCTTTCAATAAAATCAATCGTCTTTACCTGTTGGCAAAGTATAGCCCCGCTGATTTTTTTACCTTTAAAAAGAACTTCGAACCCATGTCCTTTCACCCGGCTTGAAATAGGTGCAATCACTGCCAATAGAAATTTTTTATTAAATGAAGAGGGAGAAAGAATGATGGCAGGTCTTTTGCCTTTCTGCTCATGACCGGAAGCAGGATTAAAATCAGTCCAGACAACATCACCGCGTTCTGGGATATATTGTTTTGCCATTACCATTCTCTTCCCACCGGTTTATCATTGAGCCAGGCTTTGTCTTCATCATCAATCCTGACTGATTCCGGGTTGCATTGGTTAAGAAGTTCATCTATGGTATATTCCTTTTTTCCAACCGGGGTGATGATGATTTGCCCATTTTTGGCTTCGATATCGATTTTTTGATTTAACCGCAAATCAATCATATCGGCTATCGCTTTTGGTATCCTGGCTGCAAGGCTGTTGCCCCATTTTTTGACTATTATTTCCATATAAATCCATCCTTATTATTTAAGAATTGGTTTATACAAAGGATAATAGAAAGAAAGGTGCCGTGTCAACAATGTTGATACGATTTGTTATGATTTTTCGATCAAAACCCTACGGTAAATATATTAAAGAGTCGAATATAGAAGAATGGTTTTGATTATGATTGTCAGAAAATATAGTTTAACGCCCTCAATTCTGTGTAACTGCCCTTTTTTCTATACATGAAATCTGCCTTCAAATTCAATGGCAAATCCGTCAAAATAATTGAATTTTTTATCATCTCAGCCCTTACCCTAACTGCAAAAACAGATATTTATTTTAATGAGGATATTCTTTAACAAACCATTTTTCCAATTCTTCGACCAGTTCCAGTGGATCAATGGGTTTACAAAGATATCCATTCATACCCTCTGCCATGCATTTTTCCCGATCTCCAACCATAGCATTAGCAGTCATGGCAATGATAGGAATTTTGTGATTGCAGACAATAGAATTCGGATTTCTTATTTGACGGGTGGCCTCATACCCATCCATTACCGGCATCTGGACATCCATGAGAACCAGATCATAAGAGGTTGTTTCCAGAGCAGTTAAGGCTTCTTGCCCATTCGCAGCAATATCAGCATTCAACCCAAGCCTCTTTAGGTTGAGCAGTGCTACTTTCTGATTCACAATATTATCCTCAACCAAAAGGATGCGTACTTTACGATCAGAAAAAAGATTACGAATTTCACGGGCCTTGTGTCGGGTAATAATGGGTTGAGGTAGTTTTGATCTGCCTTTCCGGGTCTCAATAACTTGAGAAAGAACAGTTTTTAGTTCAAGAGTGCGTACAGGCTTTGTCAGATATGCATCAAAGCCTATTTTTGAAAAATACTGAGCGTCTCCTCTAACCCCCATGGAAGTCAAAATTACAATTCGGGTTTGCGACAGACGAGATTCTGATTTGATGACACGCCCCAGTTCTTCTCCGTCCATGCCTGGCATCTGCATATCAATGACAGCGACCAAGAAGGGATCATTTTCTTCGAATGCTTTGCCGAGGGCTTCAATGGCATCATGGCCGTTGCCGGTTTCAGCGACACGCATATGCCAGGAGGACATTCGAATATTCAAAATTTCCCGGTTTGTGGCATTATCATCCACAATCAATACCCGCACACCTGAGAGATCGGTAAGGGAATAGGGCTGGGGTATGGAGGGGGGGTGTTGTTTTCTCAGACGGATAGTGAACCAAAACTCTGATCCTAATCCTTCTTGGCTGTTTATTCCGATTTCACCTTCCATCATCTCTGCAAGTTGCTTGGATATTGCAAGGCCCAATCCGGTTCCGCCATACTGGCGTGTGGTCGATGCGTCCACCTGAGTAAATTTATCAAACAGTTGGTCAACTTTACCTTCAGGTATACCAATTCCAGTGTCTTTCACTGAAAAACGCAGTAAAACCTCTTCTTCGGTTTCATTTTCAAGGATAACGCGGATCACTACTTCACCGGTCTGGGTGAATTTAATTGCATTGCCTGTAAGATTATTCAAAATCTGACGAAGTCGTCCCGGATCACCTTTCAGCAGTACCGGAATTTTGGGGGACATGTCGCACACGAGTTCAAGTCCCTTTCCATGGGCTTGAGCCGCCATTACAGCAATAAAATCATTCAGAAGGGATTCCAGGTCAAAGTCCAGAGTTTCCAGATCCAATTTTCCAGCCTCAATTTTTGAAAAATCAAGAATGCTGTTGATCAGTGTGAGAAGTGATTCTCCGCTGGATCGCATAGTCTCTGCATAGTGTCTCTGGATATCTGTTAATTCAGTATCCAGCAAAAGTCCATTCATGCCTATCACACCATTCATGGGGGTGCGAATCCTCTGGCCCATATTGGCCAAAAATTCGCTTTTTGCCCTATTCGCCACCTCGGCCTTTGCAGCCATCATGTTAGCCCTGGCAGTTGTCTCTTCAAGCCTCCGGTTGGCATCAACGAGATCTTTTTCAGCTTGTTTGCGCTCAGTAATGTCTTTCAAAAATCCCTCATAGTGCTGGACAGCGTCTGTATCATCTCTTACAGCCCGAGCGTTTAGAGAAACCCATATGGTGGTGCCGTCTTTTTTAATGAGTTGTGTTTCAAAATTTCTGATGATGCCTTCAGTTTCAACAACCCTTTTGAATATATCCCGATCCCCTGGATTCACATAATGCTTCTTTCCAATATCTTCAAAATGCGTAGTAAGTTCCTGAGATGAATCAAACCCTAAAATACTGATAAGAGAAGGATTTGCAGAAAGAATCCGTCCATCCGGCGTGGTCTGATAAATGCCTTCAACAGCATTCTCAAAAAGAAGCCGGTATTTTTCTTCACTCTTGCGCAATATTGTCTCAACCCGCTTTCTCTCCTGGAAAAGGTCATCAAGGTCTCCCTTAATGATTGCTATGGCATCAAATATGGATTTAAATGGATGGGACTCACTGATATCCAACTGAGATGTCCCGGTCTGATCCCAGTTAATGATTCCCATATAGTCTAATAGTTCATCTGAATACTGTCTTATCTGTCTCTCTGTATAAACCTTCGTTTTAGCGGTTTTCGCTTTTTTCTCTTTTCCGCGTCCTCGCTCAATGATGGCCAATGCGTCTTTAAAATCAAGGGCTGCTGCTATTGGAAACGGAGCGAATTGTTTGCTGATTTCAATGATTGTCCTCATCATCTTGTTTAGCCCAAATATGACCGATAATTTGCAATGGACTTTTCCTTGAAGCAATTTCAGCCCGTCGATATATATTCGACGAGCTTTCCATGTTGTTTTTTCAAGGTTTTCCCAATTGGATATGCGGTAATAGTATCCTTTCTCAGTTAATCCCGTTTCATCCAGTACTTTTTCATGGAGTTTAAAAAATTTATCTATGCAACCTTCTTCCAGCGTTCCGTGAGCGACCGAATATAATGTGTCATCCCCGATGAGTTCAAAACGAATACCATAATTCTCCAATTCAAAACCCCAATCATCCTTTGTGACCCTTACATATTGTTGATTGCCGGTATCAATCCCATTTTTATTGAGAACGAGAATAGCGTTTTTTAATGCTGTCTCGTAGTCTCGAACAGCAGCGACAGGCACAGAGGGTTTATGCAAATTTACACCGACGTTGAACATCCAACGCAGATATGCGGGTGCTGCAAATCCCCAGAATCCGATAAGATTGCCAGCGTTTGTTTCTTTAAGAAGTAAATTGGTCAACAGCATGCGGCTTTCTTTTGTAGGTCTTCCTATTAATTTCTCGTAATTGCGGATTTCTGCATACTGTCTGCCCCAGAGGTCAATCTCTTTCAGGATTTTTTCACGCTTTTGGATCATTTCGTAAGTTCCCTGATCGCTTAGAACTCCATTCAGGGTGATGTGGAGGATGGCATTTCCAATCAGGGAAAAAGAAATTGAATAATTTTCAGAGATTTGAATATCAGTCCATTCTGGCTTTTTCAGGACAGGCAGACCAGACACAGAACAAATGAAGGTTTGATCGGATTTATAATGCTCTGTTTTGTCTCTTTTAATCATCATTCTTTATCTGTCCCCCGAGACCCTGACGGGCACAACAAAACATGAAAGAACACGATCAAAACAGCAATTGGTACGACCATTTCTAATCGCTTGAAATTAAATCGTTTTTAAGTTCTTTCATATAAACACGTTTGATATTCCAGTCAGGTGTGAATCAAAATAGCTTACAATATATTGTAGTGCAAAACAAATGGAATTTTCGATCCAACTTTATACTATATGGAAAAAGGCGTCATCAATCAAATCAAAATCCCATGAAATTATATTGGAGATTTGAGCTAATTCAGAAAAGGTTTTTACAGGTAATTTTTGTATAGGAGCATCATAATAGAGGCCCACTCTCAAGCTTACAACATCTGGCGATTACCGGCGGTTAGTTTTGTTTGGCATCCACTGTGGATGTTTTTTAAGGAGGGTTCAGGGCTTAATGTTTTTTGACAGGAGTGTCCATTGAAGGGATTCTTTAATGCTTTTTTGAATCAGGAGGGAAAAGATGACAAGGCAGACAAACCCGCCGCCGGCGGTGATCATGAACATTTCCCGGATATTTGTCAGATCGGCAATAAACCCGAGGATGATTCCTGCGGTAATGACGCCGGCGTCAAAGGCTCCATAAAAAAAACTGAATACCGTGCCCCTGGCGGATGGGTCTGAGTTGTCGGCAATAAAGGCGGAAAGGGCGGGTGAACAAAGGGATGAGCCGATTCCGAAAAGCGCTGCCGCGGCAATCAGGACAGGCAGTGAATTGATTTTGGATATGAGAAAGACGGCAGACAGGATGATGCAAAAAGAATAGAAAAACACCGGCCCCCGGCCGTATTTGTCGGACATCCGGGCCGCCAGGAATCTGCATGCAATGATGACCACGGATTGCACCATGAAAAAGATGCCGATGCTGACCCCTTCGATATCTTTTAAAAGAAGGGGCATAAATGTCATGATCCCTCCGAAGATGACGGCATAAACCACCTGGATAAAGGATGAGACCAGCACGCTTCTTTTAAAGACAGCGGTTTTGTAGGGGATCTTGATTTTGTCGGCAGTTTTTTTTTGAAGCTCTGTTATCCTTAAGATAATAATAAGATTTATCAAGCCGATCAGTGTGCAAAAGAAAATCAAGGCCTTGAATCCATAGGAATTGAAGATTGCAGCTCCGATCAACGGGCCCAGGGTAAAGGAGAGAGTCGTGGAGGTGGCCATGTGACCCAATATTTCTCCCCGCCGGTCTGCATCGCTTGCATCGGTGATATAGGCCGGGAATGCAGTGGTATAAAAGGAAATCCCCAACCCGTGATAAAACCGGATGAAGATCAGATAGGTAAAATCCGTGGAAACAAGATACAATAAAGGGGCTGTGGCAAACACCAGGACGCCTGCGGCAAGGGAGAGCTTTCTGCCTTTTTCATCGGTGATGAATCCGGACAAGGGCCTTGTGAACAGGACGCCAAGGGCGAATGCCCCAAGCACGGTCCCGATTTTGAAATTGCTGTACCCGGCCGCTGATAAATAAAGGGGCAGGGTGGGTAAAAAAAGCGCCTCATTGGTGAAAAATAAAAAAGTGGATAAAAACAGGATGGTTAAATTTTTGTTGCCAAAGATTGATCTCATGTCCGGAAAAACCCATAGCCCGCACCGATCAAGCCTCCGGCAAGATGGCTGAATTGTGAAATCCGGTCCGGTTTAAGAATGGAGACCGCTTCACTGCCGATAAAAAGCACGGCAATGAGGATAAAGGTCAGAGGGATTTCCTTTGCTCTGATATTTGCAAATGAACTGAGCAGAATCAGCATGAATGCAATGCCGCTGCCGCCGATCAGGGAGTTTGAAAACAACAACGCATTCAGCAGTGCCGTGGATACGGCGGTCACCAGAATCATTTCAAAAAGTTTTTTTGATCCGTATTTTTCCTCAAGCAAGGGGCCGACCAGAAGGATAACGGTCAAATTCCCGATAAGATGAGCCCAGCCGGAATGGCCGGTAATATAGGAAACCAGTCTGAGATAAAAATATGGATTTGAAAAGGACAAATGGGCCGGCGAGGAAACATAATTAGACCGGAATCCGCTGTTGGTAAGCAGCAAAACACATAAAGAGATGAGGGCATAGGTCAGAATAACCGGTGCATTGTATTTGATTCTCATGGGCTTGGCTCCTGATCCTCAAGAAGTTTTAAAACAGGGTCATTGCTTTTCAGGATATTGCAGGTCTCGGATTCCGGGTCAAAAACGATCACTGCTTTTCCGGATTTTAATTGATTCAAGACCTGGTTTATTTTTGTTTCAAGCGGCACTTCAATTTCCCCGTAATCGGTCCCGTCCCGGGTGACAAATTCTTCGATAAGGCCATGGAGCGCTTCAGAAGATAATTGGTCATATTGGATTTTAAGCCCAGTCATTTATAAGAACCTCCGGTTTTTCAACATGGGCGTTTTCTTATTTTATATCTTTCCACCATCGGGTTGAGAAGACACGTTTCACGATCACGAAAAACAAGGGAACAAAAATGATGGCAAGAAAGGTAGCAGAGATCATCCCGCCCATGACCCCGGTTCCAATGGCGTTCTGGCTTCCGGAACCGGCGCCTTTGGCCGTGGCAAGGGGCAGAACCCCCAGGATAAAGGCAAGGGAGGTCATGAGAATGGGCCGCAGGCGCAAACGGGTAGCTTCAAGGGTGGCCTCGATGAGGCCCACGCCTTTTTCCATCTGGTCTTTGGCAAATTCCACGATGAGGATGGCGTTTTTGGCGGAAAGCCCGATGGTGGTCAAAAGCCCTACCTGGAAATACACATCATTGGACATGCCGCGAAGGCTTGCGGCAATGAGAGCGCCGATAATCCCTAAGGGCACCACCAGCATGACGGAAAAAGGAATGGCCCAGCTTTCATAAAGGGCGGCAAGACAAAGAAAGACCACCAGCAGGGACAGGGCATACAGGGCCGGGGCCTGGGAGCCTGACATTTTTTCCTGGAAAGACACGCCGGTCCATTCAAACCCGATTCCCGGCGGCAACTTGGCTGCCATGTCTTCCCTGGCCTTCATGGCATCCCCGGAGCTTTTTCCCGGGTCTGCCTGG
>CAZWMY010000052.1:0-24614 GCA_964635025.1 uncultured Desulfobacula sp.
GCTTAAAACAGGAACCCGTTTTTTTAAGGATTGCTAAGGGGGTCGTGATAAGAAAGTTTTTCAAAACCGGTAATCCCTTCAAGAATATCTTTAATGATGGCGTCCGGATTTTCGGTTCTCGGGTTGTCCGAGGAAACAAGGGCAATATTGCTGTGTTCACAGGCAATTTTTCCCATTAAGGGCCGTTTTGAACGATCCCGGTCACCGCCGCAGCCAAATACCGTGATGACTCTTTTGGGAGCCCTTGCCTTCAGAGTCGTCAGTATGGATTCAAGGGCATCGGGCGTATGGGCATAGTCGGCAAACATGAACCGGTCAATGGGATGGTCTATTTTTTCAAGCCGGCCCGGAATGGCGCGGCAGTTTTCAATGCCTTTTTTGATGATGTCAGGGCTGATGCCAAGGGCATGGGCGGCACCGGCGGCGCACAGGATATTTTCAAGGTTGAAGCGCCCTGTCAGGGCCGATGCAAATCGAACGGGTTTTTCTTGCAGAAAGAGAATGCCTGATATTCCTTCAATATCATCCATGATATCCCTGGAATAAATGTCTGCCTTTTTTGTGGTGCTGATGGAAATTTTTTTGCATTCAAGGGTGTCAAATAAGAGCGCACCTTTTTCATCGTCAATGTTTAAAATGGCCGGGGCATTGTTTTTCCCCTTTGTCCCCAGAAATTCAGTGAAAAATCTTTTTTTGCATTCAAAATAGTCTTCCAGATTTTTATGAAAATCCAGGTGATCCTGGGTCAGGTTTGTAAAGATGCCTGCATCAAATTGGCAGAAATCCACCCGGTTCAGATCAAGCCCGTGGGATGAGACTTCCATGATCACATGGGTGACTCCGGCATTTTTCATTTCAAAAAGGGTTTTTTGAAGATCAATGGAATCCGGCGTGGTGACAGGGTTGTCAAAAACTTTCCCATTGTACCGGATATTTACTGTTCCAATAACCCCGGTATTGAATCCCGCGGATTTGAAAATGCTTTCAAGAATCCATGTGGTGGTGGTTTTGCCGTTGGTTCCGGTAACGCCGGCAAGGACAAGATCTTTTGACGGTTGGCCATAAAATTCTGCTGCTACCGCAGCCATGGCCTTTCGTGAATTGTCCACCAGGACTACATGATCCCGGTTTTTCGGGTTTTCTTCAGCGATGACGGCCGCGGCCCCATTTTTAACGGCCTGATCCATGTAATCATGGCCATCGGCTTTAAACCCCCTGACGGCAATAAAAAGGGAACCGGGCCTGACCTGCCTTGAATCGGATGCAATGGACAGAATGTCCGGATCAAATGCGTTTGGATTCTTTTGAAGAACAAAGGCCCCGGCAGAAGCGGTTTTAAGAAGAAGGGAGAGTTTCAATTTTTCCCTCCTTCCGAGACAAGCGCCACCATATTTTTATTTTTCCCCGGAGGGATGTTCAGATAATTGAAAGCTTCAGCCATGATGGTTTTAAATGCCGGGGCTGCCACATCTCCCCCGTAATACTGTTTTTGGGGTTCATCCACAATGACCAGAATGGCCAGTTCCGGGTTTTCCATGGGCGCAAATCCGGTAAACACAGAGGTGTATTTATTTTTTGCATATCCTTTACCGCCCTCGGACACCTTTTGAGCCGTGCCTGTTTTTCCGCATATCTCATACCCGTCAATGGCTGCCTTGGTACCGGTCCCATCTTCATTGACCACCAGATTCATCATGGCTTTGAGCTCATGGGCGGTTCCGGGGGAAATCACCTTGCGGACGATTTCCGGGTGATATTCTTTGATGGTTTCTCCCTCGCGGGAGATGATTTTTTTTACCAGCATGGGCTTCATCAGATTTCCGCCGTTGGCAATGGCACTGATGCCGGCAACCAGCTGAAGGGCGGAAGTGGAAATCCCCTGGCCAAACGAGATGGCGCCGGAGTCGATTTTCGACCATTTTTTGTAAGGGATCAGATTGCCCGGGGTTTCACCGGTAATGCCGATGTCGGTCCGGCTGCCGAACCCGAACCCGGAAAGACAATTGTATAAGGCTTTATCTCCGATGGATTCAGTGATTTTGGCAGCGCCGATATTGCTGGAGCGCTGGATGATCTGGCTGATGGTGAGCCATTCATAGGAATGGGTGTCGTGGATGGTAAAACTTCCGATGCGGTAAGTGCCTTTTTCACAGAAAATGATGGTTTTGGGGGTAACCCCTTTTTCAAGGGCCGCTGCCACGGTAAAGACTTTCATGGCAGACCCCGGTTCAAAGGCATCGGTTACGGCACGATTTCTGTAGATGTCTTTGTCATAACCCTTGTAATTATTGGGATTGAATTCAGGATAATGGGCAATGGCCAGAAGCTCGCCTGTTCCGGGTTTCATCACAAGGGCCATTCCGGACCGGGCCTGGTGATTGGTGACGGCCTGGGCAAGGGCCTGTTCACTCAAAAATTGAATCTTCTTATCAATGGTAAGAACAATGGAATCCCCTTTCAGCTCGGAATTCCTTTTTTTTTCATAATCCAGGATTCTTCCGTTTCCATCCCGGGTAAGGCTTATTTTTTTGGTCCGGCCTTCCAGAACCGAATTATATCGGCATTCAAGACCTTCAAGCCCGGTATCCTCCGCTCCTGTAAATCCGATCACCTGAGCGGCCAGACTCCTGTTGGGATAATACCGTGTGGAATCGTTTTCAAAATATATTCCGGTAATGTTGAGTGTCTTGATTTTTTCTGCCTGATCCGGCGTAACCCCTCTTTCGACCCAGGCAAACATCCGTTTGGAAGAAAGGATTTCCTTAAGTTTTTTGGGGTTGATATCGAGCAGACCGGCAATTTTTTTGGCGGCATCTTCTGGGTTGGCTATCTTTGCCGGGCAGGCAGTGATGGTTACGGCATCAATGCTTGCCCCGAGCTTATTCATATTCTGATCAAGGATCTGTCCTCTTTCCCCTTTTATGACAATATTCCTTGAATAGTCATTCTCAGCCTTTTCCGACAATTCCTTTCCCTGGAGAACCTGAATGTCAAAGGACTTGGCGCAAAGCAGAAGGATTGAGGCCGCCATCAGGATCTGGACGACCACCATTCTTTTTCTGACCATTTTGCTGAAATCCCCTGCCATTAACCGTCTTCTCCTGAAAGATAAATGGTCTGCTTCATGGTCACCGTTGAAAGATTCAGCCGGGTTTTGGCAATGTGGGTGATTCTGGCATCGGATTTGAGCCATTCTTTTTCAGCCAGCAATGCCTTGTGATACGATCGCCTTTCCAAAAGGGATTCCTCGGCTTTTGAAATTCTTAAAAGCGCATGGGTGGATTCCGTCCTGATCCAGGTGTAAGCCATGAGTTCGGCGAAAATGACAAAAATGATAAAAAGCCAGAGAGCGCCTGCGCTTTTCTTCGGGAAAGGGGTTTCCATCATTTTTTTGTTATGGGTCGCCATATCTTAAACCTTTTCAGCCACTCTTAATTTTGCGCTTCCGGCCATGGGGTTGACTTTTGTTTCCTCTTTTGACGGAATCAATGCTTTTCTGAATACGGATTTCATCTGCGGGACAAACCCGCACAGACATTTTGGAAGGGTTTTCGGGCAGGTGCAGCCGTTTTCAAATCTGCGCAAAGCCTGTTTTACAATCCGGTCTTCAAGGGAATGAAAAGAAATGACGCAAAGCCGTCCATTTTTTAAAAGAAGGGACGGCACATGGGTCATGAAATTTTCCAATTTTTCAAGTTCATTGTTGACGGCAATTCTGATGGCCTGGAACACTCGTGTGGAAGGATGTATCCGCTGTTTTGCCGCGCTCTTTTTCGGGACGGCTGCGGTAATGATCTGTGAAAGGGCGTCACTTGTCAGGATGGGGGATTTTATTCTTTCTTCCACTATTTTTTTTGCAATTCTCCGTGAGAATTTTTCTTCCCCATATTTAAAAAAGATATCCGTCAGTTCACTCTCGGAGAATGAATTGACAATTTCAAAGGCTGTCAGGCTGTTTCGAATATCCATTCGCATATCCAATGGTTCATTCTTACTAAAACTAAAGCCGCGTCTGCTGTTTTTAAGTTGGTTCAGTGAAAAGCCTAAATCAAGGACTATTGCATTTACACCCTTTATCCCGATAGCGCTCAGAATCCGGGGAAGATCTGAAAAATTGCTGTGGAACAAGCGTACATTGTCTTTAAACGGGTGTAATAGGTCTGTAGCATGGCAAATTGCATCTGCGTCCTGATCGATCCCGATCAGCATTCCATCCGGGAGAATGGCCCTGATGGTTGAGAGAGCGTGTCCTGCCCCACCCAGTGTGCAATCCACACAAACGTATCCGGGTTTAAGGTTCTGGTGCTCCTGCACCTCTTGAGGCATTACAGACGTATGCTCAAATCCCATTGCTACAACCCTAGGGAAGCGATTTCCTCTCTGACTTCCTCTTTTTTAAGTTTTTGCTCCGTTCTCTTGTTGACCTCATCCCATTTGGCCCTGTCCCAGATTTCAAAATGGTCCAGGTTGCCCACAAGAACGATTTCTTTTTCAAGACCTGCATATTCTCTTAAACTTTTAGGGATCAGGATGCGGTCCTGGTTATCCAGCATGCACTCGCAGGAATTGCCCAGGAAAAACCGTCTGAATTCCGCCATGGAAGCGCTTTTTGCCGCCAATATCCGGCTTTCCACCTGCTCCCATTCTTTAAACGTATAAGCGTACAGGCAATCGTCCTTGTTGGAGATCATGACACCAATGCCTTTTTCATCATCCTTCAGGTCCACCCTGAACCTTGCAGGAATGATCACCCGGCCCTTGGTATCAATTGTATGAAAGGAGCTTGATCGAAACACTTATTTAAGCCTTGGTTAAATTAATTAACTCTCCACTTACCACCACCATGAACCACACTTTTATAAAAATTCTCCACCAAGTCAAGAAAAATCTTAAAAATTTTTAAAAATTTTTTTTATTGGCCTGTTAAGAGCAATTATTGCATGAAATGAATAAGGGGAGTAAAGTGGAGGGAAGTAAAAAAGTCTGAACTGTGAGGTTAATTGTTTTTATAATTCAGACCCAGATCGGCTGCGGCTGAATTTAATCTTTTGTCCGCTGTCCACAATTTAATCCGGGCTAATTTTGATGAGGCCAGAAGATGGATATCGACAAAACCGACTCCCTTGCCGCTTAATTGGTGTTCGTCAATAAAATACAGAAATTCTTTGAATTCGACCAAAGGGGCTATTGGCAAATCTTTCAGTAACGAAATGATTTCTTTTCGATTATTCATATTTCCGCAGGCAAGTTCACCCATGATGTAAGTGTGACACATCACATGCCCATCGATAAGCAGTTGCGCCAGGTGTTTGTCGCCGGATTTGAAATGGTTGACCCAGATAGAGGTATCAACAAGAATCATATGTGGTTATAAAGACCTTCTTCGGGGGATATCCTGCAATTCTTTTTCAGTGCCGCCTAATATGGCCAGACGCTTACTGCTTTCCATTGCGATTAAAGCCTCAAGACCCATGCGCACCAGAGCTGTTTTTTCTTTGACACCCGTCAGCAGCGAAGCTTTTTCCAATATCTGGTCATCTATGTTTAATGTAGTTTTCATATGTATATATATGTACCATTTGTATGGCAAAGTCAATCCGGATTTTTCCATTGCCCGGAAATAACAATTTAAATTCATGAACTTCCGGGAAATAAGCCGTTAGGACTTATAAAATCATTTCGTTATGATGGATAACAGGAATATCGGAATTTTGTAAAACCTTAAAATCAAGAAATTATATTATACATTTTAATCTGGAAGAATGGCTTTTAATGAAGTTTTCAGTAAATTAAGTTTAATGGTCCGCTATAGCAACCGGGGTTATGTTTCCCTTTCAGCATCAACTTCGGGAATTATTGAAGCCAAATCGTCTTCGATATCAAGCCCATGCTGAGCAGCAATTTGAGCGATATGAATACCAAATACGCCTCTTAGTTCACCAACCGCACCATTAAATTGCCAACTTGCGAAGTGACCAGCAGAAGCACCAAACTCAACTATTCTTTTGTCTTTTGTTACAGAGTCTAAAAATTTTCTACAAGCGGCACGCATAGCTCTTAACGAATTGGATAAATTAGAATTACTGTTTAATCCTCCAATTTCACGGGACAGCATTCGACGAATATCAATAACCGATTGAACACAGTAATGAGGGACTTCCATTTCAGAAGGATTGAAAAGGACTCTCCGATCTTCAAGTTCTGCAATTACCCTTTTTGCAACATTAGTTTCTGATTCTGAAGGGCTCCAAGATAGCCCAAAGACCGGAGAACTTATGCCTGTCAACCTTTTTGCAATCTCTTTAAATTTCATGCTCACCTCAAGGCAATATAACGTTGCAAATAACCGGTGCAAATGGAGCGCAGCGGAATTTGCATCCGAGTTAATTTGCCTTGTTATGTTGCCGTCCTTGATTCAACAAGTGGTAAAAGCCGGGAATCTTCGAGTGCTGCCGTTCGATGCCCCAGACCTGCCAAGTATGCTTGATTGGATGCGAATGCCATGAAATCGGATAGTGATTTTTGACGAACAAGCATGACAAGATCCCATTGCTCTTCCTGCGGTCCAATAAGGAATTTACCTCCTTTACCCAAAAATACGAGATCACCACCGCTTTCCTTGAGAAATGGCAATGTATGATCTATGTATTTCTGATAGGCCTCGGCTCCGGATATTGGCTCGCTTGGCATCAGTTCAGGGCTTGCAGAATAGTCGGCTATATCACGAAAACGCAGAAGATTAAGCATTACGATATCTCCTGATATATTCCGAGCGAATAACGCTGCTCCTCCCTTTTGCGAGGCCTCTATAAAGCGTTCTGTCATTCTATTTCCTTTTTTCATTTTGAATCACAATCACAGTTTCCAGCATTATCTACAAATTATTTAGAGACGAACAATAGCATCCCCTGTTTTTTGCAACTTTTGTATCCACATTTCCGTGAGAACCTGTAGCTCATCGTCGGCTCTTGCTTTAGTCCCTTCTTCTTGATCCAATACATCGAGTATTTCAAATTCTAAAGCAGATTCACCATATGAATTCCATATTTTCTGCAATTCTTCATTTCGATGATTCCCGAATTTCAATTCCGCTTTGTGGCGATTGAATCTGGCTTCTAGATCGGTAGCGAAGCCGATATATACTTTATCATTTTGCGAATTCCTGATCCTATATACCCCCATAGGTCGTTTGGATTGCTTGTACACTCTTTTTATTTCTGATTTGTCCATTCTTGTTACCCCTGTTCTTTATAAACATAACAAGTTAATATGTGGTTCTGTGTATCATGTTAATTTGTAATGATATCCGACCAGATAAATTAAAAAATATTATTTGGCAATCCATATCAACATCGTTGAACCCTGTAAAGTCATTTAAAAAATGCTACTTTTTATAAAAATATAGTTGATCCAGAAGGGATCTGCCGAAATATTCTTTATTGGAGATTGAGCCACGGGCTCCAATTGAATTTTTACATCTTTTTTGTCCAGGTCCTGGAAAAAATTTTCAGGATGGGATAATTTCGAAAATAGATGTCATCCCTCGTTTTGAAGATTTTAATCCCCAAGAGACTCGTCCTGGGGATTTTTAATGGTTTTTACCAGCCGGAGGCTCTGTTAATAAGGTTATGCAACATTTCAGCGGTTGGATGCAGATACCTGGAACTTATTGTTTTCTGTGTATCTCCTAATAAGCGGGCAACGTGATCAAGATCCATTTTTAAATTATAGCGCAAATTGGTGGCCACATAATGCCGGAATGTGTGTGGCCCTCTTCCATCTCCTTTTGTTTTAAGGCCAAGATCTTTAAGCATATCATCAACAACCTTATAAATCATATTTTTCCCCGGAAATATTTTCTTAAATGAATCTTTCTCGGGGTCAGGGAATGAAAGCTTAAGGTACTTGTCCAAATAAATAGCAGTTTCCGGGTTAAAAAAAACAGGACGGGGTGTAGTTTTTGACCAAGATAAAAGGATAGCTTTTTCTTTGAGTTTTATATCACGCACACAAATATTGGCAATTTCATTGATTCTGGCTCCGGTTTCACACATCAATCGAACGAGCAAGTGATTCCGGATATGATTGTTTTTAAACATGTATGTTCTACACTTTGCAATATCCTCACCGGAAAACCATCTTTTTTCATGTTTCAGATCGAAAGCTTGTTTGTCCTTCCTTGGAATTTTGTATGTATGCCTGATATGATACCCGTGAAAGGAGAACAAGAGTTTTGTGATGGTCAAATAAGATTGAGTTGTGTGAGCTGATACTTTTTGATTCCGGATGAATTCAGTAAAGCTGTCCATAGAGTCTGTAAATTTTTCATTGAGTTTGCCGATTCCCTGTTCTCTGCAAAAAGGTAACAGTTTTTTTCTAATAACTGCATTATACAAAGATTTTGTGCTGTCAGCTAAAGCCAGGGTGTTTTGAGCTTTGAAATACTGGTTAATCTGTGATTCAATTTCTGAAAAATGATAGATAGACATTTGTTCCCCCTTGATAAATAAGTGTTTGTTTTGGATTCTGAAAGAGATGCCAAGATCTTTCAGAACGGTTCTCTTTGTAATCGTGAAATTTAGGACTTTGATTAAAAAAAAATGAAGGAGGGTCGGTATTTCCAATTGAATTGTTAGAAAAATGATTTCAATGGCGTAGAAGGGTTAAAAACGTTGATAATTTCTGGGATAATTATTTTCATTTGGAGCTTTTCTTTTGTATCTCTTACAATTATGCTGTCTCTATTGGGATTACAAGAATTCAACCCTGTAAACGAGACAAATAAATGAAATGGCTTGGTATTTCAGCAATCGGATGTATGATGATTTTTTCATGCGCAGGGCAACGGCCAAAAAATTTAGGAGTATATGATGGACGTCTGACGGACTGTCCATCCAAACCCAACTGTGTCAGCAGCCAAGCTGCCGGTGGAAAACAGACATTGATTCCATTTCAGTATCAGGGAGAGAAAAATGCTGCTTTTGAACGACTGAAAAAAATTATATTATCATCTGAACGGACTACAATCGTTAAAGAAACAGATAACTATCTCCATGTTGAATACAAATCAAAAATTATGGGATTTGTTGATGATGTTGAATTTTTTTTTCCAAAAGAAAAGATAATCCATGTACGCTCTGCTTCACGCCTCGGGTACAGTGATTTTGGTGTCAATCGCAAAAGGGTGGAGCATTTACGAGAGCTGTTTACTGCTGAATTAACTGATATCCAAAAATAACATGCTGAAATTCGTTAGCCACAGAACTGATCGCTGTGAGCAGAAATAGTATAACCTTAAATGTGTGGCTTAACCTCAACTACAGTTTTCAGGGGATCAGTCATGCAATTATGCAGAAATCCTATCAGAAAAAAGAATTCGCCATCTTAATAGAGTTCATGTAGAAATCTGGGAGCATTGATTCGATTGATTTGCCCGATAAAGAATCAAGAATCTTATTTTTCCAATCTCCTTTTTCAAAAACCTCAACCATGCTTAGGATCATTTTAAATTCTTTATCCTTGCCAAGCAAAGCTTGTTTCATTTTTTCCGAAAAAGAAATATGGCTAAGAATATTTTCCATTTTACAATCCAGAATAGCATCCATAAATGAAAACAAGCCGAGTGTAAATAATTCATCTATTGAAAAGCTTATCTTTAAAATTTTACCGCAGCTTTCACACATTCTGGCACGAATTATTGAGGCCCGAATCAATTCATTTGGTTTATTGGCTCCCAAATCAGATATAACAACAATGTTGATAAATCTTTTCAGCTCTTCTGTTCCAAGATACGTTATCGCATCTTTAATGGTATCGATTGGAGTTCGTCTGCTAAAATAAGCGGAATTGATAAATCTTAAAAGTTTAAAGGAGACTGAAACATCTTCTTTGATGAGGGTTTCAATTTTTTTTAGATCTAACTCTTTTTTCCCTATTTCATTAATGAGTCCGAGTTTTGTAATTTGACCTGAAGAGATACCTTTTGTTGATAATACTTCAGGTTTTGAAAAAAAATATCCCTGGAACAGATCAAAACCCATTTGCCTTGCCTGTTCAAATTCCGAATAAGTCTCAACCTTTTCAGCTAAAAAAAGAATATTATATTTTGACCTTAAATTCTGTAATACATCATAAAGAGATTCCAAAGGAGTTTCCCTTATATCGAATTTAATAATTTTACTGAATTCTATCATGGGCCGAAATTTTTCATGATATACGAAATCATCAAGCGCAATACTGAATCCTTTCTTATTCAGGACAGAAAGAGATGCTAAGATAGCTTCATCCGGCTCAATATTTTCTAAAACTTCGATTATAAAATGCTCTTTTGGAAGGACTAAAGGTACCTTCTGAAGGATTAAATCCCTTGTAAAATTAATTAGCCCGGGTTTTCCGCCCAGGATCTCTTTGAAATCAAAGGGGAAAAAAATATTTGAGAGCAGGTTTGAAGTGGCTGTATCACCATCAACATCAGGGAAATAGTTTTCTAAACCAAGTCTGAATAAGAGCTCATAACCATAAACTTTTTTTTCAGCAGTAAAAACAGGTTGCCTGGCTAAGAATACATCCATATTCTTTCTCTTCATTTTTTACGTATATTGAGCTGACATTGAACTTGAAGCTGATATGGCGCTTCAGTCCAATAGCCATGTTTTTGCTTCAATCAAGTCACTGAAATGTCTAATATTAATTCCACTAAGTCGAGCAATACTAACGAAGTCTTTTCGTGGACCGTCTTCTTCATTACAAATAAATGCAGTTTTTATATTTTTTTGAAATGCATTATTTTGCATATACTTTATCATTTTAATAGAATCACCAATTGAGTAATTTTCAGCTAACTCTGAATCTCGGCAATCAATTATCAAGCGTTGATAACCGTATATGGACAGCAAAGACATTGCATTTAAGTGAAGGCTTTTTCTGCTATCTATATCAAGTGCCCCATTAAGAACAATTTTAATGGCTTTTATATCGGTTAGTTTTTCTATTGTGGCTTCATTGTTTAACATTCAGGCCATCTTTCTCAATATTGAGCACTGTTTTTTCTATTGTCTTAGGTTTCTAAAACGCCCTTGCGAAGAGCCCAATTTTTCGTTTCCCTTGACTATTTTCCAAGAATAATCTGCTATCCTTTCATGCTGTGTTAAGGTCTCCTGGTATCCTCAGTTTAAAATTTGCATAGCCCTTCCAATTTCTTGATTATCAGTTTTTAAATATGAGGGAAGAAGGTCATAAACTTCCAGAGGGTTCTTGATGCTTCTTCTGTTGTCTATTTTCATGGCTTCATCACAATCAGCCGCACTCAGATCCAGAGGATTTGTTTTTACAGAAAGTCGGTTTCCATTCTCATCGGTAAAGGGGATAATCAGAGGTCCTTTGCCTTCAAGGACATATCCCATCTGTCCGTTGCGAAGAAAAACAATGCTTCCTGGGGGATAAATCCCAACACTTTTAATAAAGGATTGGAGGATATATTGAAGCATAGCGTCTTTTCGGGCATATGTCCTAAAAATCTCTGTAACCGCATTAATCTGGTTGGATGCTTCTTTATAACTTTTTTTAGATGTCATGGCGTCATATATGTCAGCGATTTTACAGACTTTGGCGTACAGAGGGGTTTCTTCCGGTGGCCTGTCATTGGGGTAACAATGGGGTTCGCCCTGGTAAAGCGTTGAATGATGGTATTTTACAATATTGGTGATGAAAGGATTTTCTATTTTATTTTTTTCAAGAATCGATAGACCCATTTCATAGGAATGCTTTTTTACAATATCAAATTCTTCATCGGTCAGCTTGCCGGATTTATTCAGAATTGTGTCGGGAATCAGGACTTTACCGATGTCGTGAAGAAAAAAACCAAGAGACATGCTTTGAAGTTCATCTTTTTGAAAATGGTGATATGTGATTTTCTGTATGCCGGAAGATTTGCCGAAAGGATCATAAGCGCCATTCTCTGCTGCATTTATGTGCCCACTGATCATGGCGCTGAAAATGGTGTTGAACTTATTCATAATTGCAGTTCCGATGGTGCAGACATTGATGGAATGATTGTACAGATAATCATCATAGGAAAGGATTTCCCTTGTCAGGTAAGAAAAGGGGTTGTCCATGACGGTAAGGAACCCGGTTAGCTGTGAGACATGCGAACTTACTTCTGCATGGTCAAATTGGCCTCCTGTATTTTTTATATCAGTAATGGCTTTTTTTATGCATTGCTTGGCCACTTCGTAATTTTCATGAGCCAGCTTTTTGCTTTCCTCTATCTCATACAGTCTTTTCTCAAGACTGTTGAGCGTAATCCCCGGAAAACCAGAAGAGATATTGGCTTGTGCCTTGGAAGTCTGACCAGATTCATAAACAGAGGGCTTTAGCCTATTAGAAATTTTTTTGCCTTGCGCATCCCATATACCGCTTTTCCCGTCTGCGCTAAAAGGAACTTTTTTGATCCCATTTTCTTTTATAACTTCAAGAATTTTTGTACTGGTTACAACATATGTTTTTTCCAGCAGGAGGGTTTCTGAGCTATCATAAACATCAACTCCTGTCGTAACTTTTCCGCCTTTTGATACGATTTCTATCAGCGTGTCAACATCAATAGTCTCTGCCAACGAAGTATCCCTATTTACATTGTGATTTTTTTAATCGATAGATATCATCTGGAAGGGATAAATACAACCAACTGATACACTGAAAAATTATAGATATTTTGGGTATATAAAATACGTATTAGATTTTTGAAAAATATGACTGTAAATTCAGCTTTTTGTTTTTGAGATTTAATTTTTTCCGGATGTGTGCTCTATGGGTTTCGATAGTTCTTCTTGAAATGCCGAGAATTTTTGCAATCTCTTTATTGGGCAAACCCTGCCTAATCATTGAAGCGATCTGGATTTCAGAAGGAGTGAGCATTATCATGGGATCTGATAATTTTTTAATAAATGGAGAAAGAATCTCTTTCAAACTTGCCTCAAGTATATCCAACAATTGATGTTGATGATCATCGGACAAGCTGCTCCTTAGTTTAAGCAAAAAAGGTGTAATCATTAAGTCATAATTGGAATATATTTTTTGTTCTATTTCTTGATTATCCTGGTCTCTTTTTTTTAATAATATGTTTAAAGCACTATTAACATTTTCAAGTTCAATAGCTTTGTTTTTTAATTCAAGCTCAGCTCGCCTGAATTGTGTGACATTCATACAGACGCCAATCCATTTATTAGGACGGCCTATTTGATCAAGTATTGGGAGACCATGGTCTTGTATATATCTGTAAGTCCCGTCTTTGTGTTTCATTCGATACTCATAAAGTATAGGTATTGCTTTTTTCCTGTGCAGTTCTACAGCGCTCTTGAGCTTATCTCTATCTTCTGGATGGATCGCTTCAAGCCAGGCATTAATATTGCCAGAAATCGTGCCAGGTTCATATCCCAGGAAGCCATCAATATCACCGAACCATTCAAGGGAATCAGTAGCCACAGTCCACTCATAAATCAGATCATAGGATGCTTTTCCGGCAACTCTGAGTCGCTCTTCGCTCTCGCGCAGGGCACTTTCTATAAGTTTATGCTCAGATTCTGCTCGTTCTAATTCCCGAATCCTGTTTTCTAACTCTTCATAAGTCGGCTTCTTAATCATACGTGTTCTCTTTTAATACCGGAGTGAATTTGATAGTTTCAAAATCATCAAAATATTCAAATCGATTTCAACCAAAATCAACGTACAAGATATTGTAGTGCAAGACAAACTAATTTTCAAAATTGAATTCCACTATATATTGGAAGGGAATCATCAAATGAACAACTCTTACGCTAAGGTATATTGGAGAGTAAGCTGAGGGGTCCCGATGAATTTTTTCATCCTTCTGTTCCGGGCTCGGAAAATATTTTCAGAATGGGATGAAATATATATAGAGTTTATAATTCTAAAATAGCTTCTGATGCTGTTTCTGGTTCATAAAGATTATTCTGAATTGAGAACAAAGGGACATGTATAAATACAAAAGGTAGGGCCAACTTAATGACCCTGCCCTTAATTTGTATTATTTTAATTTGTGTTTATTTCTGTTTTCTGGACAGTCCGGCAAGACCAATAAGACCAAGACTGAATAAAACCATTGTAGCTGGCTCTGGGACTGGGCTGTTTGATTGAGCATAATTTAATTGAGCAAACATATGACCATCGGTATCTCTATCGGCAGAATATGCGTTGGCAAATCCAGCATAATAAAAATCTGAGGTTCTACCGTTAACAATTCCTGCAATATATGAGGTCAGTTGAGAAAAATCAATCTCGCCTGTACCTTGAGCTATGCTGAGCCGTGTGGGTTGTGGAGGAGGCCATGCACTATCCAGTTTTTCATATGACCATCGATTTGCCCCCCAAGAAAGAGCCCCATTTTCATAAGAATACCAAACTTCGCCAAGAATATCACCTTGCGCCATATCAGGCATAAAGTCAAACCAGTTGTTTACCCACATTGTGGATAAAGGCTTTTTGGTTGGAGTTACAGCATACACTTGTATTCCTACGAATGCACTTGTCGAATGAGAATTACCTGACTTAGAAAAAGTAGCACTTGTAGGCAAATCCTTTGTATAGATTGTTACACCGGAAGAAACCCCACCTGTAGGACCTAGATGGTTTACTTCTGAAGATAAAAAACCATTTGTTGTGTCTATTGTTGAACGTGCAAAATATGAACTAAGAGGGTTATTATTTTCTATTTCTTTGGCATATGGGTTATCATAATTAACACCGTCATAGGTAATTGTATTATGCAAGATTTCACGACCAAAGGTATATTGATTTATTGGTAGTTTGTCTTGATAAATCCTTCCTTCGGGTGGCCAGCCAGAGGGCCAATTTGAGCGTGGCCCGGATACACCTTCTTGAACCTGCCCACTGAAATATGCAACAACGGAGTTGTCCTCGTTTGCAAAAGGGTCTATAAGGGTCATTGCCCAGCTTTGTTTTATAGAGAAACATATTAAAAACAATAACAGCATTATATTCAAAATTTTTTTCTTCTTCATTTCACCTCACATAATATTAAAAATTAAAACATTTCGGGATAATTTGAAGCAATATTGATACCACTGGTATAGTGTTCATCAAAATCCTTGTAGTTAGGGCTGTTAAATAACACTGATGACAGATGCAGGAACGATGTTCTTAATAAAGTAACATTTATTACACATATAGTATTACATTTATTACATATAAATGGTAAGATTTTATCATCGTCCTCTTCATCCATTTTTGATCTTTCCTGATAAACATTTGAGGATTTTTGATTCTGGAATTGAAATTGAACTATATGAGAAAAGGCAAAATCAAAAGAATCAAAATCCTATTCAACATAATTGGAGATTGAGTTTCAGGCTCCCGATAAATTTTTTCATCCTTTTGTTCAGGTCCCGGAAAAAAATTTCAGAATGGGATGAATATATTATAAAAATTACTGATGAAGAATAGCTTGGGAAAAAGGTTTTAGCTCATATAGATTAACCTGCATTGAGCGAAAAGGGTGAGGATAATAAAAAAGGCAGGAACTAGATTAATAGCCCTGCCTTTAATGTTGATTCAAAATTTTATATTAATTCTTTTTTCTGGATACTCCGGCAAGACCAAGGAGACCGAGGCCAAACAACATCATTGTGGCTGGTTCAGGGACTGGGTTATTTGATTGTGGGTCATATTCTACAACATAGGCATTTACCTGTCCCCACCAGTCCATTGCGTCGTGCCATTTGTAAGCGTTTCCACTCGAATAAAAAAGTGTGTGGTCTGATGGATCACTTGTGTTATCGGGTTGACCATACATAGGGTCCCAATTGGTATAATTCCATTGTTCACTCGTTGTCCATTGCCAAGTGGAGAGATCCTGACCATAAATATGGGTTCCACCGAACCAAGCTGACATACCCGCTACGATATTGTCAAAAATAAATTTATTCTCTTGATCACTTGTAATTGTTGCTAAATACCCTTTAGAGCTTATTGCATTTGTATTGGCGTCAGTCCATTTTATAGGGCTTTCCATATTTACCAGCTCGTAGGAATGGCCATTCCCTGACCAGGTTATAGGAGCGGCTTCGGCAGCCATCACAACTATTCCAAGCATTAAAAACCCAATTGCTAAGCTTACTAAAAACCTCTTTGTCATTTTGCTCTCCTTGTTTAATTTAAAGCTAAAACATCAGTTTGTATAAACTTATTTCTGTTTTCTGGATACTCCTGCTATACCAAGAAGACCAACACCAAGAAGGAGCATGGTGGCTGGTTCGGGCACTGGATTGTTATTAGACTGTAGTACCTGAACTTCAGCCAATGCCAGATAGCCCTGCCCAGCTTGAGGACCATTTTGTATTTTCACAATTTCCCCGGAAATGCCTGTCCCAAAGTCAATAATCATTCCTGAGCTTGTTTCACCAATAGTACCAGCAGTTGTATTTTCAATGAAGAAATCGTAATGACTTGTCCAAATAGTATTACTATGGTTATCAAATACTGAAACGGTAAAATCAGACAGTTGCCCAAAGGGATTTCCTACTCTATTCCAGATAATAATATCATTGAACTGTTTGTTTTCTCCAAGGTCAACCTGCCACCATGGGGATTGAAATCGATCAACATAATCTGTATGGGTAATCATTGTTCCTGGATAAACTCCACCAGTGTGATTATCAATCGCATAGTCAGCCGAAAAAATTGGGCCTTGAACAAGCGTTGATGATTGTGAGGCAATACCGTTCAAAGCTAAGTTAATTGTACCAGCCATGGCTGGATTAATAGAGCAAATCATCATAATACATAACAATATTCCTGGTAGTCTTGTTTTCTTAAAATTCATGTCCCTTTTTCACTCCTTCTGTTTTTAATATTTGTACAAATTGTTATTGGTCAAATTAATTGCGGGTTTTTTGCAATGACTGTGCCATAATGATAAACTACTTTGAAACCATTGATTGGCAAGGTTTTTATACATGGTCACAATTTTTCAAATTGAAACCTGAGAACAATTTACTCTAAAATTATTACATTTTTTACATATTTTTATTAAAAATATTATCCTATTCTGATCATAACGTTTTTATCTTTTTCCTGCGGTCACTATGTTTATGTCCCTTATCCTAAATCCCGAAATCGATATCAACTATATGGGAAATGGCTTCCTCAAATTAATCAAGATCCCATGAAACTATATTGGAGATCAAGCTGAGGGGAGCCGATTAATTCTTGCATCCTTTTGTTCAGACTCCGGAAGAAAATTTCAGATAATATTAGATAGTTCTATAAGGTTGTTGTCAGGATCTCTAAAGTAGATTGATAAAAGGGAACCTGTTGCACCCGTTCTTTCTACCGGCCCTTCTATAATGCCAACACCTTGCTGAAGAATGAAGGCTTTTGCCTTTATAATTTCCATTGTGGTTAGGAAACATAAATCCGCTGAACCAGGTGTGGGGTGATTGGCTTTTGGCTCAAAATCCTTACCTTTTTCATGTAGATTTATTTTTTGATTTCCAAACTTCAAGGCAACTCGATCTTCTCCAAAATGTACAACTTTCATTCCCAGTATTGATTCATAAAATCGAATCGTTTTTTCTAAGTCTGTAATTGTTAGGACAATATGATCGATGCTTGATACTTCCATTTTTTATTAAACAAATAACAAGTTAGTATACAGGTCTGTGTATTATGCAGTTTTGAATGATATTTGACCTAATAAATTTAAAATCTGATATAGAATTTCATATCAACATCCCTGAAACCTGTAAAGGCATTTTAAAATTGGTGCTTTGTGGAAATATAGTTCTTCGGACAAAGATCTGCCAAAATGTTCTATATTGGAGAACTCCTGTAATAAACAAATGGGCTTTCATTATAGTTTTTAATGTGTTGCATGATTTCAGATCAAGCGTATTATTCCTATGGCTGACGATCAAATCGCTATATTCTTCATTTGGGTGTGAAACTGAATTTCTGGCCGCCGATGGCAGCTTCGTACATGAGGCCGCCTTTGGTGTGGACAAAGACTGCCATTCCCTTTGTGTAGCCGATGTCGGCCTGGCCGCCTTTGGATTCTCCGACATTTGCTCCGGCAGTGGCGCCTTCTGTTCCGGCTTTGGCCTGGGCTCCGGCTGTGATGGCCACAGCTGAGGCAGAGGCGTCAAATTCAAAATTGCCGGAGGTGAATTCGCTGTAGGCCCGTTTGTCCTGGAAAAAGATGATTTCGGAAAAAGCCTGGCCTCCCAATTGGAACCCGATGCTGAGTTTGGCTAAAGAAACCGTACCGGTCATTTTGCCTTTTTCATATACCCGGCCTTCGCCGTAAGCACCGCCAATACCGATGCCGCCTTTGCCCACAGTCGGGAAGATCGCATATCCATAGCATTTGTTAAAAAAGGATTTTGTTACATGGGAATTTTTAAATACACCAATGGCGTCTGAATAGCTGTCGGCCAAAGCAATAGTTGAAAAGCTCATTACAAACAGGATCATCACTGAAAACAGGGCGGATTTTGAATTTTTCATATTGTCTCTCCATGATTTAAAATTAGAATTCTTTTGATGAGGTATAATACACTTGAAATTAAACCTCAATATCAGGCGAATAATTCTCATGATGGAGCAAATGAGTTGAAACCCTTGCAGACCGGAAAATTTTACAGTATCTTTCAAAACTGTTTATTAAATTTACAGGAGTTTTTTTCATGTTGACGGTTCTTCTTACGTATTGCGGGGTTGGGGCCATTGCCGGTTTTCTGGCCGGGCTTCTCGGGATCGGCGGCGGTCTTGTGATTGTTCCCATGCTGATTTATGTCATGGGGAATCAGGGAGTATCAAAAGAGGTTCTCATGCACATGGCCCTTGGCACCTCCATGGCCAGCATCATGTTTACATCGGTTTCCAGTTTTATGGCCCATCACCGGCGGGGCGCGGTCCGATGGGAAGTGGTGCGCCGCATTGTCATCGGCATATTTACCGGTACATTCTTGGGGTCATGCTTTGCCGCTGCCATGTCCACCGGGTTTTTAAAAGGGTTTTTCTGTGTATTTCTTTATGTGGTGGCTACCCAGCTGCTCATGAACAAAAAGCCAAAGCCGACCCGGAATCTGCCCGGCACGGCCGGCATGTTTGTTGCGGGAAATATTATCGGTGGGGTTTCAAGCCTTGTGGGGATCGGCGGCGGAACATTGTCGGTCCCTTTCATGGTCTGGTGCAATATCCCCATCCACCATGCCATTGGCACTTCGGCCGCCATTGGTCTGCCCATTGCTGTGGCCGGAACCGTAGGCTATATATATAATGGTATGGGGATGAACAACCTTCCTGCCTATTCCATCGGGTATATCAATCTGCCGGCTCTTTTTGGAATTGCATGCATCAGCATGCTGACAGCCCCTTTAGGCGTCCGTCTGGCCCACAAACTGCCTGTGGATAAGCTCAAAAGGGTTTTTGCAGTGCTGCTTTATGTGGTCGGCACAAAAATGCTGATGGGGCTTATTTGATGATTTTATAATGCATCGGCAATGATCTGGCGGGTGGCAATGGTTAACTCATCAAGGCGGGCCAGGTTGTAATCCGACATGTGGATGGGTCTGTGAACCACAACCTCCACGGTTCCGGGTGTAAGGTCAAAGGTGCCTGAGGGAAGAATTTTATAAGAATTTCTGATGGTCAGGGGCAGGATGGGAAGATTTGTTTCATGGGCAAACCGGAAGGCTCCTTTTTTAAACGGCATCACCTGGCCGTCCCGGCTCCGGGTTCCTTCGGCAAAAAAAAGCACACAGGCTTTTGAGGACAGATTTTTTTTTGCATTTTCAATGGATTGAATGGCAGCCTCGTGATTGCCCCGATCCACGGTAATGCAGCCCAAATGGCGGCAGGCAGCCCCGAAGATGGGAATTTCTCCCAGCTCTTTTTTCATGATCCATTTGATGTCCAGCCCGAGAAAACCGTGAAGGACCGGAATATCAGCCATGCTTTGGTGGTTTGACACAATTACATAGGAGGTATTCCGGGTATAGTTTTTTGTTCCCCTGATGGTGACTTTCAGGGGAATAACGGCGCAGCAGAGTTTTGCCCAGATCACGGCAATAATATCAACCGCATCCTGGGTTAAAATGATTCCGGTCAGGATGGCGATTACCCCGAAGACAAAGGTGAATGCAAACACAAGCGGAATGGCAAAAAACCATTTGTAGGGGAGATATATTATTTTTAAAAGAGGGTTCACTCTTTCTTTTTTTCTTCCTTTTGTATCCCGAGCAGTTTATCTGTGTTGGATAGGATTTCCTTTCCATTGTAGCGGCTGAGCTCAAACACATAAGGGTTCATGGAGGAAATTCCTTTGACCTGATCTTCCTTATCTCCTTTAAAAAGAACGAGCTCAAGACCGGCTTCATTTTCAAGGATTATTTTACACAGGGGTTTTTCTTTTTCAAGATCTTCCTTGGCTGAAGATTCGATATATTTCTGACATTGCAGGAACGACAGCATGGAGATCAGATTTGAAGCCACCTGGTTGTCTATGGATGTGCCGTCTTCAGCGGTCCAGGCAACTGCGGTTTTTTCTTTTGGTTTATCTTTGGTCTCTTCTTTATTCTCTTCTTTTGCCGCTTCCTTGGGAATCAGGGTTTTGGATTTTCCATCTTTTTCAAGGGTCACCTTTTTTAAGGAAGCATCTTTAAACTCCAGAACTTTTTTATCCCGGAAGGCTTCAATTGTTTTGTCAAAATGAGTTTTTAAACTGCCATTGGCATGATAGACGTTTTTATCATCTTTGATCATCACAAAGGTGTGATTCTGGGTTGGCGCCGGTTTGCCCACACTAAATTCAAAAACAGGGACATCCCCTTTCACTGCCTTGACCAGTATCCGGTTTTCATCGTTTAGTTCGTAGCGCTTCAGATCCTGTTTTTCAGACACCAGGGCTGACAGTTTCAGGTTTTTCAGGGTATCCAGCATGCCGTCGACAGAAGCCTGATCTGCCGGATATTCTTTGTCTGTCAGGACCCAGTGCTTGTCTTTTCTTGTAAATAGGATCGTGCCGTCTTTTTTTTCCAGGACCAGGCCTGTTACCTGGGAGGTGTCTATTTTTTTGATTTCAGGCAGGGTGTAATTGTCCTTGTTTTCCTTATGAAGAAAAAGATAAGCACTGAATAAAAGGATGAGTGCGATCAGTATCAGATATTCTTTTTTCATGGGGTCTTCCTCTTATATATTAAAGCGGTTGGCAATTTTCTTTTTTCTGGCGCGTCGTTTGATAAAGACGCCCACTCCGAACAGGATTACCAGGATAGGAAGGCCGATAATATTAAAGGCCTTGATAACGCCCCTGTCAAAGGGGGTGGTCCGGGCAATGGGGTTCAATGTCTGCTGTTTGCTTCTCAGCATGGCAATGTCGTCCTCGCCGTTCAGATGGTCGATGATGTTGAGAATGAAGGTGGCATTGGTGGACTGCCCTTCCGGGTCCAGCATATTGTCCTGGAGCATCTGGGAGCAGGGAAGAACAAAGAGCTTTGCAGGTTTGGAGGTCTCAAGAAAACTGTGACTGGCAACCGCACCCTGGGGAGCAGGCGTTGTTGCTTCCGGTTTTTTTGTTTCTTTGGCAGCAGTCTCTTCAGTATCTTCCTCTGCCGGTTCCTTCTTTGGCATTTCTTTTTCAGGAATGGGTTTGCCTTTAAAATAGGAGGTAAATGTCCCGGAAAGAAGATAGGCAAGATCATAGGATTTCATTTCGGTTTTTGCCTCGGGCGGGCGGATGAACATGGGATTCAGATTGATCATGCCTTCCATGAGCCAGGATTCTTCCGATGATGACAGAAGCTTTGTGATGGTAATTTTTTCTTTATTGATATTTTCCTCCACCAGTTCAAGGGGAGAAATCTGCATGGTGATAATGCCTTTGATATTGGTCATAAACCCTGGTTTTGTATTGATCCCGGTTTCTTTCAGCATGGGGGCAAAATAGATGCTCTGTTCGCCTCCGCCCATTTCTTTGGGCGCCTGATGCTTGTAGCATTGTTTGTCCAGGACATAGGCTTTTTTGATATTGATGCCATAATGGGTTAAGAGTTTTTCAAGACCGGTATCAATGGGCAGCTGAGCCGGCGGCATGCCCATGCCTCCCGGTGCTTTGGCTTCATTAAAAGAATCCGAGATAAAGGCGATATTGGTTCCCTTCATCAGGGCCTGGTCGATCTGGAACAGTTCATAATCACTCATTTTTTCAGTGGGTCTGGCAATGATGAGGCAATTAAGCCCGTCCGGGATGGAGCCGGTTTTAAGATCAACCGGTTTGATGGAATACCGGGAAGACATGAGCGAATTAAAGGCCTGGATGCTTTCTGAAGGTCTTCCCTGCATCATGGCCAGCTGATCCGGCATAAGCGAGAGCGTCCCGTGATCCGAAAGATACCCCAGATCCTTGTTGATCCCGATAAGTTTTTCCACAATGGCGTTCATATCGGCTTCCAGGGCAACGGGATCAGCCATCTGATAGGTGGTTCCGATGATGGGAAGCTTAACCGCCTTGATCAGGGGAAGGGTTGCGGTTTTTCCCTTATACTCGATAACAATTCCGGCGGCGCCGCTGCCTTCTGCAATGTTTTTTTCCGGCAGGGCAGGCCATGAAAGCGCCATTAATTCGTATTTTTTTCCAATGGCATCCAATTCGGCTTTGTCGGAAATATCAAATTTTTTAAAATCGAGAATTCCAAGGCTTTTTGTATTAAGCTGCTCAATGATTCCGGTTACGGCTTTTCCCAGGGCCGGAAATTGATCCAGACCGATAAGGGGGGCAATGGTGTTAAGAGAAGAAGATAAATACATGCTGACCATGACTTTTCCCTCTACCCGGGAAAGGGCGCTGACTTTTTTGTTCATCTTCTGGATGGCGGTTGTGAGCTGGTATTCAAGCCCCTGGGTTGAGGTGACGGCCTCTATTTTTTCTATGAGATCTCCATGGATGATGACAACGCCCATATAGGCGTTCTTGAATTTGACCTCGTCATTTTCCATGATCCGGATCTGGACCGGCTGGATGCCATAGCTTTTAGCCATATCCCGGTTTTCATCGGCTTTTTGTGTCAGGGTGCCTTCTTCGGCAGAGACATTGTAAAAGGTATAATTAAAATATGTTCCGCCCCTTCTGGCATATTCTTCCAGAAGATCCCGAAGATAGCGCTCTGTATTGTTGTGGGGAGCCGGAAGATCTTTTGAGAAAAAGACTTTGACGCTCAAAGGCTCTGACAGGGTTTCAACTACATCCCGGCTGGCAGGGGAAAGGGAATAAAGGCCGCCTCGGGTCAGATCCATCCTGAAAAAGAGGGTAACCCCGGCAATATTGATCAAGAGGATAACGATAATATATAAAATGAATTTAAAATATTTTTCTTTTAAAGAAAAGGTGCCCATTGTTTCTCCTTAATTCTTTTCATGCATGACAATATAGGTTGAAAATATGGAAATGAAGACAACGCTGACAAAATAAAGAATATCCCTGGAATCGATAATTCCCTTTGAAATGGTCGCAAAATGGGAATTGGCGCCGAGAAATTCGATGACGGGAAGGATTTTGGACGGCATGAAAAATAAAAGTTTATCCAGAATGGTGAGGGTAAAGCATAAGGCCGCACCAATGATAAAGGCGACAATCTGGTTCCGGGTCAAAGATGAGGCAAATATGCCCAGGGAACAATAGGCTGCCGCAAGAAAAATGGCGCCAATATACCCGCCGATGACAGGGCCCATATCCACCTGACCGATAAGCGAAATAAACAAGGTATAGGAAAGGGTCGGGACCAGCATGGCAGCAGTGAACAGGGTTGCGGCAAAAAATTTGCCAAGCGCAATATCCGTAAAGGAAACCGGCATGGTTAAAAGGGTTTCATAGGACCCGACGTTTTTTTCCTCTGAAAAAAGCCGCATGGTAACGGCTGGAATGATAAAGGAAAAAATAATGGGAAGAAGAGAGAAAAAATCCCTTAAGTCTGCCCGGTCAAAAATAAAAAATGTGGAAAAGAAAAACCAGCCCGTTACAATCAGGAACATGGATATCACGATGTATGCAATGGGTGAGATAAAATAGTCTTTGAATTCCTTAATAGCGATGGTTTTGATTTGTTTCATGTTAGGCAACCTCTCTTGTCAATTCGCGGAATATTTTTTCCAGAGCCTGGGATTCCTTGGCCAATTGTACAATGATCCAGTCTGTTTCTTTTATCTTTAAATAAATGTCGGACCTGAAATCCTGATCACCCGAGCTTTTGATTTCAAAGGAAACCAGGTTTTCTTCCACAGGGTCCGCCAGGATCACATCCAGCCGGGAGTCAATGCTTTTCAACAGGGTCAGGGCATTGTCTTGATTCGCTCCTTTCAGGGAGAGCCGGATCAGGCTGTTTTGCTGAACCCGCTTATTCAGATTCAGGGTAGTATCATCGGCCACCACCCGGCCGTTGTTGATGATGGCGATCCTGTCGCAGGTGGCTTCGGCCTCGCTTAAAATATGGGTGGAAAAGACAATGGTCTTTTCTTTTCCAATGCTTTTAATGATGCCCCTGATTTCGGCCATCTGGTTGGTGTCAAGAACTGGGGGTGGATCATCC